>NZ_JBTYMC010000612.1:0-1607 GCF_054880855.1 Streptomyces sp. S6
GCGACGGCCGGTCGCCACGGCGACCTCCTCCAGTTCGGCGGGGACCGCCTCGTCCCAGCCGGCGGTCGCCTCGGCCCGGTGCCGGACGGCACGCGCGGGGTCGGCGATGACCGACGCCAGTTGTGTGTGCGCTTGGGTGCGTGCCTCGGGGTCGGCGTTGTCGTACACCGCCGAACCCACCAGTGGGTGGCGGAACTTGTAGGCGCCGCCCGTGAGTGTGATCAGCCCGAAGCTCTCGGCCGGGGCGAAGTCGCGTCGGTCCAGGCCCAGGTTGCGGGCCGCCTCGATCACTTCGTGGCTGCTGGACCCCTCGCCCGCGGCGGCGACGAGAAGGGCGCGTCGCGTCGCCCGGGGCAGCAGGGCGACCTCGGCGAGGAAGGAGTCCTCCAGGCGTCTGCCCATCGGGACACGGCCGCGCTCGACGGGAGGGGGTCCTTCGAGCCAGGCCGGGTCGGCCGACCATTCGGTGAGGGCGAGCGGGTTGCCTCGCGCGTACTCGACCAGGCGGTGGCGTTGCGGCGGTGTCGACGCGGGTGCGTGCAGGGCGACCAGGTCCAGCGCGTCCTGGTCGCCGAGCGGTGTCAGGGGGACGTGCTGTCCGAAGTGCGGCCCGTGGTCCGGGTAGACGCGGCCGGTTCGGGTGGTGGCCACGAGCAGCGCCGGCAGGACGCTCATGCGGGCCGCGAGGAAGGTGACGATCTCGGCTGTCGAGCGGTCCAGCCAGTGCAGGTCCTCGACGAGCACCACGAGGGGGCTCGTCGCCGCGGCTTTCTCCAGCAGCCCGAAGGCGGCGAGCCCGGTGATGAGGCGGTCGGCCGGTTCCCCCTCCGCCCCGAAGGCCACGTCCAGAGCCGCGTGCTGGCGCGGGGGCAGTGCGTCGGCGCGGTCGAGCAGGGGGAGCAGCAGTTCGTGCAGCCCCTCGAAGCCGGCCGCGCCCGTGCCGCGGATGCCGTGACAGGTCAGGATCCGCAGACCCGACGAGGACGCCGCCTCGGCGACCCTGGACAGGAGAAGGCTCTTCCCGATCCCCGCTTCGCCGGACACGAGCGCGGAGGATCCGTGTCCCTGCCGCGCCGCGTCCAGCAGCCCGGTGAGCTGCTCGACTTCCCGATCCCGCCCGATCATGCGCACATACCTGCTTCACACGTCTCGCGCACCTGTGGTGACACCACCGAGGCGCAGGGTTTCAGCCGACATACTCGAAACACCACAGGGCGCCATCATACGTGTCATCTGACGCGTCGTGTCGGTGAACCACGTATGAACCCGTCCGCTCGTCGTTCAGCCCCTGACCAGCCGCCGGACGCGCTCGCTGTCCCGCTGGGCGGTGTCCCGCTCCTCGGGGGTCGCCGGTTCCAGGCGGACCGGGACGTCCTTGTGGTGCGGGGTGCCGGCGATGGGGTCGCGGTCGGTGGCGTCGGTCAGGAGGTTGATGCGGGGGCCGGCGACGACGCGCCCGCCCCTGCCGTCGGGGACGGACATGCCGTAGCCGTGGGGCAGCGCCACCTGGCCGGCGCGAAGGGTGCCGTCGGTCTCGGCGCGGGCCACGACGCGTCCGGTGCGCGACACGACGGCCACCCAGTCGCCGTCCCCGGCTCCCGCGGCGG
>NZ_JBTYMC010000613.1:0-1592 GCF_054880855.1 Streptomyces sp. S6
CAGGCGGCGGTGGCCCGGCTGCGCACCGCGCCCCCGATCGTGACCGAGGCGGAGACGGCACGGCTGTCCGAACGGCTCGCGGCGGTCGCCCGCGGCGAGGCGTTCCTGCTCCAGAGCGGGGACTGCGCGGAGACCTTCACCGAAGCCACCGAACCGCACCTGCGGGCCAACCTCCAGCTCCTGCGGCACATGGCACTGATCCTGGCCCACGCCTCCGGGCTCCCGGTGGTCCCGCTCGCCCGCATGGCCGGTCAGTACGCGAAGCCACGCTCCCAGCCCCTCGACGCGAACGGTCTGCCGGTCTACCGGGGCGACATTGTCAACTCCGCCGCACCCACCCTCGCCGCCCGCACCCCCGACCCGCGGCGGATGCTGCTCGCCCACGAGCACGCGGCCGGCGCGATGGCACTCGTCCGCCGGACGGGCGCACAGAACCCGGCGGACCCGGCCGCCGGGATCCTCGCGTACGTCCGAGACGCCCCCGGCGGCGACCGCTTCACCCACCCCGCCGAGAAGATCCACCGGAATCCGGGCCCGGGCACCGGAGAGATCCACGTCGGCCACGAGATGCTCCTGCTCGGCTACGAGTCCGCGCCCCTGCACCCCGCCACACTCGCCACCGGCCCGGAGCCGCTGCTCGCCAGCCCCCTCGCGCACTTCCTGTGGATCGGCGAGCGCACCCGGGGCCTCGACGACGCACACGTCGCCGTCGCCGAACTCCTCGCCAACCCCATCGGCGTGAAGATCGGCCCCGGCACCACCCCCGAACAGGCCCTCGACTACATCCGCAGACTCGACCCCCACGCCACCCCCGGACGGCTGACGCTGATCAGCAGGATGGGCCACACCCGGATCCGTGAGGCGCTGCCGCCGATCGTGGAGAAGGTCACCGCCACCGGCCACCAGGTGGTGTGGCAGTGCGACCCCATGCACGGCAACTCCCGCACCACGGCGGACGGCCGCAAGACCCGCCGCTTCGACGACATCCTCGCCGAGATCCGCGGCTTCTTCGAGGTCCACCGCGCCCTCGGCACCCACCCCGGCGGCCTGCACCTGGAGGCGACCGGCGCGGACGTCACCGAATGCGTCGGCGGAGCCCGCGGCCTCGGCGAGGACGACCTGCCCGCCCGCTACCGCACCGCCTGCGACCCCCGGCTCAACGCCGAACAGGCGATGGAACTCGCCTTCACCGTCGCCGGACTGCTCGCCGCCCCCCACCGCCTCTGGAGCCCGACGTGACCGACCCCGGCCGCCCGCCACAGGCCCTGATCAGCGGCACCACCCGGCTGTACGCGGTCGTCGGCGACCCCGTCACCCAGGTCCAGTCGCCCGCACTGCTCAACCCGCTCTTCGCCCGACAGGGCGTCGACGCCGTCCTCGTGCCGGTGCGGGCCCACCCGCACGACCTGGAGCAGGTCGTCCGCGGCCTGCAACGCGTCGGCAACCTCGACGGCATCTTCGTCACCGTCCCGCACAAGGCGCACGCCGCCGAGCCGAACACCGCCGCGTACAGGGCCTGGAGGCTCAGGTTCTTCTGGAGGTCGTCCCAGTAGACCGGCTCGCGCATGAGGTCGGCGAAGGACAGCCAGTAG
>NZ_JBTYMC010000614.1:0-1571 GCF_054880855.1 Streptomyces sp. S6
TTGGGGTCCCTCATCCAGAACCCGTGCAGCAGGACGGCTTCCGCGTCCACGTCGTCCGGGTGCGGGCGTCCCTCGATGATGAATCCGCAGAGCGCGCGCAAGGCCTCCTCGGCCCGCCGCTGCTTCTCCAGGCGCCGCGCCTCGGCCTCGGCACGCAGCCGCGCCTCCTCCTCGGCCTGCTGACGACGACGCTCCGCCTCGGCGGCCCGCCGCGCCTCTTCCTCGGCGCGCGCCTTCTCCTCGGCGAGGAGCCGGGCCCGTTCCTCCTCGGCCCGCTTGCGTGCCTCTTCCGCGCGCACGCGCGCCTCTTCGGCCTGCCGCTCGGCCTCGCGCCGCTGCGCCTCTTCCAGCTCGCGCCGCTTGCGTTCCTCTTCTTCCGCGCGGAGCTTGGCGAGCTGCTCCTGGCGCTCGCGCTCCAGGCGCTCTTCCTCGGCCTTGCGGGCGGCCTCTTCCTCGGCCTTGCGCCGGGCTTCCTCCTCGGCCTTGCGGCGTGCCTCCTCCTGGGCCTCGATCTCGGCCTCGGACAGGGGCAGCAGCTGGTCCAGCCGCGCGCGGACGACGGTCGTGACGGACTCGGGCTCCTGACCTGCGTCGACGACGAGGTAGCGGCCGGGGTCGGCGGCGGCCAGCGTGAGGAAACCGGACCGCACGCGCGCGTGGAACTCGGCGGGCTCCGACTCCAGCCGGTCCGGCGCCTCGGTGAACCGCTCGCGGGCGGTCTCCGGGGAGACGTCCAGCAGGACGGTCAGATGCGGGACGAGCCCGTCGGTCGCCCAGCGCGAGATGCGGGCGATCTCCACCGGGGAGAGGTCGCGCCCGGCGCCCTGGTAGGCGACGGAGGAGTCGACGTACCGGTCGGTGATGACGACGGCGCCGCGCTCCAGGGCGGGCCGGACGACGGTGTCGACGTGCTCCGCGCGGTCGGCGGCGTACAGCAGCGCCTCCGCGCGGTGCGAGAGGCCGGCCGAGGAGACGTCGAGGAGGATCGAACGCAACCGCTTGCCGACCGGCGTGGCGCCGGGCTCGCGGGTGAGGACCACCTCGTGTCCCTTGGCCCTTATCCACTCGGCGAGGGCCTCGGCCTGGGTGGACTTCCCGGCGCCGTCGCCGCCCTCCAGGGCGATGAAGAAGCCGGTCGCCGCAGGGGCCGTCACCGGCTCGGAGCCGCCGAGCAGCGCGTCGCGCAGGTCCTTGCGCAGGGGGACGCCGGAGCGGTCGTCGACCTTGGCGAGGACCAGCGCGGCGACCGGCAGGAGCAGCGCGCCGACCAGCATCAGCGTGAACGCGGCGCCGCCGTGCGTGAACACGAACCGGCCGCTCTCCAGGCTGTGCGGGCCGATGAGTGCGGCGACGAGGGGCGCGATCAGCGCGGCGAACCCGACGAAGACGCGGACGACCGCGTGCAGGTGCTCGGTGACCCGCGCGCGGCGGCTGTCCTCGGTCTCCTGGTCGAGCAGCGCGTGCCCGGTGTTCGCGGCGACACCCGCGCCGACGCCCGCGAGGGCGGCCAGCAGCAGGACCGTCGCGTTGTCCGGGACGAGACCGGCGGCCAGCAGGGCGACGCCGGTCAC
>NZ_JBTYMC010000615.1:0-1570 GCF_054880855.1 Streptomyces sp. S6
CCGCCCCCATCGGCGCCTCGGCCGCGCGCATGCACCGCCGCCCTCCGGGTGCCCCGAGCCACCCGGGCGGCTACCGCGAACTGTCCGGCCGCGAGGTCGAGGTGCTGCGACTGGTCGCGGAAGGCCAGTCGAACAAGGCGATCGGCGTCTCGATGGGCCTGTCGGCCCTGACCGTCAAGAGCCACCTCGCCCGTATCGCCCGCAAGCTCGGCACGGGCGACCGCGCCGGCATGGTCGCGGTGGCGCTGCGGACCGGAATCATCCACTGACCCCCGACCCCCGTCCCTGACCCCCCGCGAGCGTCCCGACCCCCCGCGATCCATGCGGAACGAGGGATTCCGGCTGGTTTCACACAAAGATTTCAGGCGGAAGCAAACCCTCCGGACACCCCCTCGCAACCGTCCGTCCACGGCCCGTCCGAACCCGGCCGGCACCGTGCGTGCGGCCGTCCACACCACCGTAGGAACCGTTTCTGCCGGTCGTCGCCACCTCGACTCGTACGGGTCGTACGGGTGACCGGTTTACGCCCCTCCCCCGCCCGTCGACGGAACGTTCCGTCGGCGGGCGGCTGTCTTGCACGGATACCCTTGACAGGTGACCGACGCCCAAGAAACCGCAGCAGCCAGTTCACTGCGAACCACCGGAGGCGCCCCTCCGGACGACGGCGGAACCACTGCTCCGGGGGCGCCGGAGCCCTTGCTGGAACCCCGCGAGGGCATTCCGCCCGTGGTCGCCGACGAGGAGACGCTCGCGGAGGTGGTCGCCGCGTTCGCCGCCGGCAGCGGACCGGTCGCCGTCGACGCGGAGCGCGCTTCCGGTTACCGCTACGGCCAGCGGGCCTACCTCGTCCAGCTGCGCCGCGCCGGAGCCGGTTCCGCGCTCATCGACCCCGTCGCCTGTCCCGACCTCTCCGCGCTCGGGGACGCGCTCGCCGACACGGAGTGGGTGCTGCACGCCGCGACCCAGGATCTGCCGTGCCTGCGCGAAATAGGCATGGTGCCCACCCGGCTGTTCGACACCGAACTGGCGGGCCGGCTCGCCGGGTTCCCCCGGGTCGGGCTCGGCGCGATGGTCGAGAGCGTCCTCGGGTACGTCCTGGAGAAGGGGCACTCCGCCGTCGACTGGTCGACCCGGCCGCTGCCCGAGCCGTGGCTGCGCTACGCCGCGCTCGACGTGGAGCTCCTCGTCGATCTGCGGGACGCGCTGGAGAAGGAGCTGGACCGGCAGGGCAAGCTGGAGTGGGCGCGGCAGGAGTTCGCCGCGATCGCCGCCGCGCCGCCCGCCGAGCCCCGCAAGGACCCCTGGCGGCGGACGTCCGGGATGCACAAGGTGCGCCGGCGCCGTCAGCTCGCGGTCGTGCGGGAGCTGTGGCAGACGCGCGACCGGATCGCACAGCGGCGCGACGTGTCGCCCGGGAAGGTGCTTCCCGACGCCGCGATCGTCGAGGCCGCGCTCGCCGTCCCCGTCAACGTGCACGCCCTCGCCGCGCTGGGCGGGTTCGGGCACCGGATGGGGCGCCGACAGCTGGACCAGTGGCAGGCCGCCGTGGACCGGGCGCGGGCCCTGACCG
>NZ_JBTYMC010000616.1:0-1565 GCF_054880855.1 Streptomyces sp. S6
GGGCGCGCTGCCGGTCCCCTCGGCGGCCCGCTGGGACGGCACGGTCGCCCTGCGGCACCGCGACGGGTCCGTCGTCCGGGTCTGGCTGCTCGCCCACCACCGCCCCGCCCGGCCGGACCGGCCCGGGTACTGGCTGGTCGTGACGCCGCTGACCGGTACGGGCCCGCGTGTTCCCGGCGATCCGCTGGCGCTGCCCGCGCTGGCGCAGTCGCCGTGCGCGCTCGCCGTGTACGACGACCGGCTGAGGCTGCGGCTGGTGAACGACGCGATGCAGGCGGCGATAGGGCTCCCCGAGGAGCGCATCCGGGGCCTGCGGCTCTCCGAGATCGGCGGCCGGCCGCAGAGCGACGAGCTGGAGGAGCACATGGCCGACGTGCTCGCCGGCGGCCTCGCCAAGGACGTCCAGACCTACACCCGCACCGGCGGCGAGGCGCACGCGCACGCCTGGCTGGCCCGGCTCGCGCCCGTCACCGACGCGGCGGGGCGGGTCGTCGGCGTCGCCCTGTCGGCGCACGACTTCACCGAGAACTACCTCGCGCGCGAACGGCTGCAACTCCTCAACGAGGCGAGCGTGCGGATCGGTTCCACGCTCGACGTCACCCGTACGGCGCAGGAGCTGGCGGACGTGTGCGTGCCCGCGCTCGCGGACTTCGTGACCGTGGACCTGCTGGACCCGCCGGACGGCACGGAACTCCCGGCGCCGCTCGCGTCGCCGGTGCCGCTGCGGCGGGCCGCGCACCTGTCGGTGAACCCGGGGACCCCGGAGGCGGTGGCGAAGCCGGGCGAGGTGCAGACGTATCCGGCGGGGTCGCCGCACGCGGACTCGCTGGCGGCGGGGCGGACGATCGTCGCGACGACGGGCGGCGGTGAGCTGGACCAGTGGCTGGCCTGGGACGCGGCGCGCGGGGCGCGGGTGCGGGAGGTCGGCATCCACTCGGTGATGTCGGTGCCGCTGCGGGCCCGGGGCGCGACGCTGGGGGTCGCGGTGCTGATCCGGTTCCGCCGCCCGGACCCCTTCACCCAGGACGACGTGCTCCTCGCGGAGGAGGTCACCGCGCGGGCCGCCGTCTGCGTCGACAACGCCCGCCGCTACTCCCGTGAGCGTGACACCGCGCTCGCCCTCCAGCGCAGCCTGCTGCCCCGCTCCCTGCCGCGCACGGCGGCCGTCGACGCGGCGTCCCGGTATCTTCCGGCGGCCCGCGCGGGCGTCGGCGGGGACTGGTTCGACGTGATCCCGCTGTCGGGGACGCGGGTCGCGATGGTCGTCGGGGACGTCGTCGGGCACGGCATCCAGGCGTCCGCGACGATGGGCCGGCTGCGGACCGCCGTGCGGACCCTCGCCGACATCGACCTGGCTCCGGACGAGCTGCTCACCCACCTCGACGACCTCGTCGTACGGCTCTCCGAGGAGGCGGGCAGCGAGGGGAGTCCCGGGGAGGTGGGGGCGACGTGTCTGTACGCGGTGTACGACCCGGTGAGCCAGCGGTGCACGATGGCGCGGGCCGGGCATCCGCCGCCCGTGCTGGTGCCGCCGGGCGGGCGTCCGCGCCGGGTGGAGCTGCCGG
>NZ_JBTYMC010000617.1:0-1555 GCF_054880855.1 Streptomyces sp. S6
GCGCTGGCCCCCGCTCCCGGCGCGGCGGCCTGGGCCCCCGAGACCGGCGGCGTCTTCCGGCGCCGGCTCTTCCCGGGCGGCCACTTCCACTTCCTCGGCGACGCCTTCCCGGCGTTCACCGAGGCGTTGGTGGCCGAGGTCCGGGAGGCGCTCGGCACCCTGTCGTCGTCCGGCAGCGCGGCCGGCCGGGAAGGAGCGTCGTGACCCATGGCAACCCTGCGGACTTCCGCACCCTGATGGCCGGTTTCCCCACCGGCGTGACCGTCGTGACCACCACCGGCGCGGACGGCCTGCCCTGGGGCATGACCCTCACCTCGCTGTGCAGCGTGTCGCTGGAACCCCCCGTCCTGCTGGTGTGCATGCGCCGGGGCAGTCCGACCCTGGACGCCGTCCAGGACAGCCGGCGGTTCGCGGTGAACCTGCTGCACCGAGGGGCGCGGCCCACCGCCGAACTCTTCGCCTCCGGAGCGCCGGACCGCTTCGACCGGGTGCCCTGGTTCACCGACGACGACGCCGGGGGCCCGCATCTCGTGGACGCCGCCCACACCGTCGCCGACTGCGTCGTCACCGACGACCAGGCCGTCGGCGACCACGTCGTGATCATGGGCCGGGTCAGCCGCGTCACCCGCATGGCGCAGGAGCAGCACCCCCTGCTGTACGGGCTGCGCCGCTTCGTCAGCTGGCCCGACACCGAGGACCACCTGTCCTACGACTTCATCTCCTGAGCCGGAGGGAACCCGTGACCACACAGCAGCGCGGGCGGCAGGGCCGTACCCTCCCGCCCGAGGACGAGCGGCCACCGGCCGCCCTCACCCTCGACCAGGTCTTCACGCACACCGCCCACCGGCATCCGAGCCGGGTCGCGATCCAGGACGGCTGGCACCGGCTCACCTACGCCCAGGCCGAACGCCAGGCCGTCCGCCTGGCCTCCGCCCTGGTCCTGGGCGGCGTCCAGCTCGGGGACCCGCTGGTCGTCCACTGCGAGAACCACCGCCAGGCGCTCGTCGCCCAGCTCGCCGTGCTCAAGGCCGGGGGAGTGTGCGTCCCCGCCCCGAGCGGACCCGGCGGCACGGCCGCCGCCGTGCGCGACACGGGAGCACGCGCCGTCCTGTGCAGCCGCTCCACCTACGACAGCGCCGTGCGCGGCGTTCCGTCGCTGGCCCTGGACGACCCGGCGACCTGGCGGAAGATCGCCTCGGTCCCGGTGGAGCAGGCCCTGCCCCGCTCCTCGCCGGAGGGCGGCGCCCACCTGCTGCTCGGCCACGGCGGGCGGGCCCGGCTGGTCGACCACCGTTCCTGGCTGCGCTCCGCCGCGGACCGCAGCCGTCGGGCCGGAGCGCCGGGCGCCACCGTGACCATCGATCAGGAACCCCTGTCGCGCCCCGCCCTGGCCGCCATGTGGTGGGCGTTCAGCTGCGGCGCGATGCTGCACACCGCGCCGTGGAGCCCGGACCCCCGGTGGCCGCTCGTGGGCGGCGAGGACAGCGTCGCGGTGCTCACCCCGGGCGAGTACGCCCGCCACCTCGACGCCTGCCCCCCGTCCGGGCGGCGCGCG
>NZ_JBTYMC010000618.1:0-1554 GCF_054880855.1 Streptomyces sp. S6
CGGGGCAGCAGCCGACGGGGCAGAGGTTCGCGGTCGCGCCGAGGGTGCCGAGGGCGCAGGGGGTGACCTCGCGGCCCGACTCGGTGGCCGCGCGCTCCAGGATCAGGTCGCGGACGGCAGCGGCGAAGCGCGGGTCGGCGCCGACGGTGGCCGAGCGGCGCATGGGCAGGCCCAGCTCCTCCGCCTTGGCCTTGGCCTCGGTGTCGAGGTCGTAGAGGACCTCCATGTGGTCGGAGACGAAGCCGATGGGGGCGATGACCACCGCGGGGGCACCCGCGGCGTGCAGGGTCTCCAGGTGGTCGCAGATGTCGGGTTCGAGCCACGGGATGTGCGGGGCGCCGGAGCGGGACTGGTAGACGAGCTGCCAGGGGTGGTCGATCCCGGTGCGCTCGCGGACGGCGTCGGCGATGAGCTGGGCCGTCTCCAGGTGCTGCTCGACGTACGCGCCGCCGTCGCCGTGCGCCTCGACGGGGCCGGAGGTGTCGGCGGAGGCGGTGGGGATGGAGTGCGTCGAGAAGGCGATGCGGGCGCCGTCGCGGACGTCCGCCGGGAGGTCGGCGAGGGATTCCACGATGCCGTCGACCATGGGGTCCACGAAGCCGGGGTGGTTGAAGTAGTGGCGCAGTTTGTCGACCTTCGGGAGGTCGAGGCCCTCCGCTTCCAGGGCGGCCAGGGAGTCGGCGAGGTTCTCGCGGTACTGGCGGCAGCCCGAGTAGGAGGCGTAGGCGCTGGTGGCCAGCACGAGGACGCGGCGGCGGCCGTCGGCGACGATCTCGCGCAGGGTGTCCGTCAGGTACGGGGCCCAGTTGCGGTTGCCCCAGTAGACCGGCAGGTCCAGGCCGTGCTCGGCGAAGTCCTTGCGCAGGGCGTCCAGCAGGGCGCGGTTCTGGTCGTTGATCGGGCTGACCCCGCCGAAGAGGAAGTAGTGCTGCCCGACTTCCTTCAGGCGTTCGGTGGGGATGCCTCGCCCGCGCGTCACGTTCTCCAGGAACGGGACCACGTCGTCCGGGCCTTCGGGGCCGCCGAAGGACAGCAGGAGCAGGGCGTCGTAGGGGGTGGCATCGAGCGCGTCTGACATGGGTCGATCCTGCCACCCGGCACTGACAACCGGGAAACGGCGGGGTGTCCTGCCGGGGTGTGCGGGGCCGCGAAACGTGGTGCGTCCGGGTGACTCGGGCCGTAAGCTGTATCGGCCGCGTTGGCACCTTACGGATCCCCGGGAACGAGGTCCGTGCCGCAGCGCCGCCACCATCCGCACCCCGCCGAGCCGCCGGCCGGGGGCGGCCTTCGTACGACCGGAGATCGCCTTGGGCAGCCCCTACCGCGCACTGTTCGCCGCACCCGGCACGAAGGGCTTCGCGGCCGCGGGGTTCGTCGGGCGGATGCCGCTGTCGATGATGGGCATCGGCGTCGTCACGATGATCTCCCAGCTGACCGGCCGGTACCTCCATGCGGTCGGGCCCCTTGGGGTGCCAGACGCGGATCGAGCCGTTGACGGGGAGGTAGGAGAAGTTCGGGAAGACCGTCGCGTGACCCGTCGTCATCGGGCCCTCG
>NZ_JBTYMC010000619.1:0-1552 GCF_054880855.1 Streptomyces sp. S6
CTGCCCGCCGAGCACGCCTCCCGGACGGCCGACCAGCTCGCCGCCGCGGGCGTCACCGTCGTCTGCCTCCCCCAGGGCTCCTGCGGGGCCGTCACGGGGCGTGGGACGGCTCCTGTGCGGCTCCTTCGGGCGGCGGGAGTGCGGGTCGCCGCCGGGAGCGGCGCGCTGCGGGACGTCTCCAACCCCGTGGGGCGGGGGGATCCGCTGGAGGCCGCCTATCTGCTGGCCTCCCGGGAGGGGCTGCGGCCCGAGGACGCGTACGACGCCGTCAGCGCGTCCGCGCGCGGGGTGCTCGGGCTGCCCGAGGTGCGGGTGGAGGCGGGGTTTCCGGCGGAGTTGCTGGCGGTGCGGGGGGAGCGGCTGGCGGGGGCGTTGTCTTTGGCGTACAGCCGGATCGTGATTCATCGGGGGCGGGTGGTGGCTCGGACGAGTGCGGTGCGGGAGTACTGCGATTCGACTGTGGCTGCGGAGTTGGGGTTGCCTCGGCAGGGGCGGGGGGAGGTGTCGTAGGGGGTGCTTGGGGGGGGGCTGGGGTGGGCTTGGGGGTGGGCCGGGGTCGGGTTCGAGGTAGGCCGGGGTCGGGTTTGGGGTGAGCCGGGGTCGGGTTTGGGGTGGGCATATTTTCCGATGAGCCGACTTGTCTGAAGCCGTGCGGCGGATGCGACTGCCGGGGCGTACGGTCGAAGGCATGCGCATTGTCATCGCCGGAGGTCATGGTCAGATCGCGTTGCGGCTGGAGCGGTTGCTCGCCGCGCGCGGGGACGAGGTCGTGGGGGTCGTCCGCAAGGCGGAGCAGGGTGACGCCCTGCGGGCGGCCGGTGCCGAACCGGCTGTGCTGGACCTGGAGTCGGCGTCCGTCGAGGAGGTCGCGGAGGTGCTCCGGGGCGCCGACGCCGCGGTGTTCGCGGCGGGTGCGGGGCCAGGCAGCGGGGCGGCCCGCAAGGACACCGTCGACAAGGGCGCGGCGGTCCTGTTCGCCGACGCGGCCGTCCGCGCGGGTGTGCGGCGGTTCCTGGTCGTCTCCTCGATCAACGCGAACGCCGAGCACCCCGGGGACGACGTCTACGACGTGTACCAGCGCGCGAAGGGGGCCGCCGACGCATACGTGCGGAGCCTCGACGCCCTCGACTGGACGATCCTGCGGCCCGGCGGGCTCACCGACGACGCCGGGACCGGGCTGGTGCGGCTGGAGGCGGGCACAGGGCTCGGGATGATCCCTCGCGACGATGTGGCCGCGGTGCTCGCGGAGTTGCTGGAGACGCCGGCGACCGCAGGGCTGACGCTGGAGCTGGTGGGGGGTTCGACGCCGGTCGCGGTGGCGGTGAAGTCGGTCGCCGGGGGCTGAGGGGGCTGGGGTGACGCCGGGAACTGGCGAAGCCTCAGCGGCGTTGTAGGGCTTGAGGGGTGGGGGTGGTGACCGTGGGTCAGAAAAGGGGGAGCTGGCCCGGGAAGTCGGGGAGGGCGAAGCCGTCCAGGGACGGCTGGGCGGCGCCGATCTGAGCGGGGCGGCGGGAGCCGGGGCAGGACGTGAGCTCGCCGGTGCCGCGGGCGC
>NZ_JBTYMC010000620.1:0-1547 GCF_054880855.1 Streptomyces sp. S6
CTGCCCGCGACCCCCGCCCTCCCGGCGGCCCCGGCCGCCCCGCAGCTTCCGGTGGCGGCGCCCCAACTCCCGGTCTCGGCGCCGCAATTGCCGTAAACCGGTCATCGGTTTCCCGAGATTTCCGCACCCCGATCCGCCCCGTTCCGGCGGTCGGGGTGCAGAAATTTCTGCGTACGCGCATACCGGCGCGTTTCCGGCGCGCGAGGAAATCGTTAGGCAAGGCGTCGCGATTGCCGACCCGTGATTGCCGACTCCCTCTCAGCCGCCGATGAAAAGGAACCCGATGAAGTCCCTCAAGGTCGCCGCTGTCGTTGCCGGAACCGTCGCCCTCGCCGGCGCTGCCGCGCCCGCGTTCGCGCACACCCCCGCCGACCTCACGCCCACGAGCCTCACCGGCGCGGTGAACACGCTCACCTCGGGGGGCCTCACCGCGAACGACGTGATGCCGCTCCAGCACCAGAACGACGCGCTCAACACGGAGAACGCCGACTCCCCGCTCTCCACCGTCAAGGAGACGGCCGGCGCGCTCAACACCCACAACCCCCTCCTGGGCGGGCTCCCGCTCCAGGGCTGAGCCGAGGACCGGCCCCGCGCACCCCGGGGCCGGTCTTTTCGTACGACCGCGCGGGGCCCGGCGTCGACCCCGGACACCGTCCGTCACTCGTGCGGGTGGCACACCCATCCGGCGTCCTCCGCTCGGGTGAGGACACGGCCTGACGGGGCGTCGGCCGCCGCTATGGTCGCGCGGTGACCTCAACTAGCGAAACCCGCCCCTTCCGTGTCGCCGACCTCGGCACCCTGGTCGTGATGCCGTGGAGCGGCGAGGCCCCCGACGGCAGTGACATGCCCTACCTGCTCGCCTACTCCCTCGGTGACGCGGCCGACGGGCCCGAGGTGACCACGAGCGCCATCGAGCGGCTCCTCAACGACAACGGCCTCCCGGTCGGCGGCGACCTCGTCGACGGCACCGAGCGGCCGAGCCTGCCGGTCAGCCTGCTCGTCGAGTCGGGCCAGGCGGTGCTGAACATGCCGAGCCTCAACGCGCAGTGCGTGCCGCCGCCGGAGTGGCTGGCCGCCGTCGAGCACCGCGGGTACGCCTACCTCGTCTTCACCACCCGCCCGTGGCCCGAGGCCGAACCGGGCAAGCCCGTCGAACTGGAGGCGCTGGCCGCGTTCGCCGGGGCCGACGAGACCCTGAACGCGGCGGCGCACGTCGTGCTGCCCGCGCGCAGCCTGCGCTGACATTCCGGTGGGCCCGGCCGGGCGGTCACCCCTTCGAGTGACCGCCCCGCCGCTTTAGTCGTTCGATTCCCGCGTCCGGGGGAATTGTGAACCGCCCTCGTTTCCAGGGTGCTCGCCCCGCTCGTTACTGGGTACGCAGAGCGCGTCTCCCGTCATCCGAAAGGGCTCGTACCCGAGATGAAGTCGACCACCCGAGGAACCCTCGAGGAGTCCCTGCGCGCCGGCGCCACCGTGGCCGCGAAGACCCCGGCGCAGCTCGCCGAGGTCGCCGAGGCCGCCGTACGGCTCGACGGGGTGCGGCAGAT
>NZ_JBTYMC010000621.1:0-1535 GCF_054880855.1 Streptomyces sp. S6
TTCAGATGACGCAGGTGCGCCTGCGCGATCGGCTCCCCGGCCGACCTCAGCCGCCGCACCGCGGCCGTGATCGGCCCGTACGTCGACCCCCAGCCCAGCACCAGCGTGCGCGCGCCGTCCGGGTCGTCGACCGCCACGTCGGGGACGTCGATGCCGTCGATCCTGGCCTGGCGGGTGCGGACCATGAAGTCGTGGTTGGCGGGGTCGTAGGAGATGTTCCCGGTGCCGTCCTGCTTCTCGATGCCGCCGATGCGGTGTTCGAGACCGGGCGTGCCGGGGACGGCCCAGGGGCGCGCGAGGGTGTGCGGGTCGCGCTTGTAGGGCCAGAACACCTCCGTGCCGTCCGCCTCGGTGTGGTTCGGGCCCTGCGCGAACCGCACCCGCAGGTCCGGGAGTTCGTCGGTCTCCGGGACGCGCCACGGCTCGCTGCCGTTGGCGAGGTAGCCGTCCGACAGGAGCATCACCGGTGTGCGGTAGGCCAGCGCGATCCGGGCCGCCTCCAGCGCCGCGTCGAAACAGTCGGCCGGCGTGCGCGGGGCGACGACGGGGACCGGCGCCTCGCCGTTGCGCCCGTACATCGCCTGGAGCAGGTCGGCCTGCTCGGTCTTGGTCGGCAGACCGGTGGAGGGCCCGCCGCGCTGGATGTCGACGACCAGCAGCGGCAGCTCCAGCGACACCGCCAGCCCGATCGTCTCCGACTTGAGAGCCACGCCGGGACCCGACGTCGTCGTCACCGCGAGACACCCGCCGAACGCCGCGCCCAGCGCCGCGCCGATCCCGGCGATCTCGTCCTCCGCCTGGAAGGTGCGGACGCCGAAGTTCTTGTGCCGGGACAGCTCGTGCAGGATGTCCGAGGCCGGGGTGATCGGATAGGAGCCCAAAAACAGCGGCAGGTCCGCCTGGCGGGACGCCGCGACCAGGCCGTACGCCAGGGCCAGGTTGCCGGAGATGTTGCGGTAGACGCCCGGCGGGAACGCGGTGGTCGCCGGGGCGATCTCGTAGGAGACCGCGAAGTCCTCGGTCGTCTCGCCGAAGTTCCAGCCCGCGCGGAACGCCGTCAGGTTCGCCTCGGCGATCTGCGGCTTCTTCGCGAACTTCGCCCGCAAGAACCGCTCCGTGCCCTCCGTGGGCCGGTGGTACATCCATGACAAGAGGCCGAGCGCGAACATGTTCTTGCTGCGCTCGGCCTCTTTGCGGGTGAGGTCGAAATCCTTCAGGGCCTCGACGGTCAACGTCGTCAGCGGCACCGGATGGAGGTGGTAGCCGTCCAGCGAGCCGTCCTCCAGAGGGGACTCGCCGTAGCCCACCTTCTGCATCGCCCGTTTGGTGAATTCATCCGTATCGACGATGATCTCCGCGCCGCGCGGCAGGTCCCCCACGTTCGCCTTCAGCGCCGCCGGGTTCATCGCGACCAGCACATCGGGCGCATCACCCGGAGTCAGGATGTCGTGGTCCGCGAAGTGCAACTGGAACGAGGAGACACCGGGCAGCGTCCCCGCAGGAGCGCGGATCTCGGCCGGGAAGTTCGGCAGCGT
>NZ_JBTYMC010000622.1:0-1512 GCF_054880855.1 Streptomyces sp. S6
CGCGGAGACCAGCGGGTAGCGGTCCATGTAGAGGGCGTTGGCCTTGATCGCGGGGAGGCAGTACTCCTCGGCGAACTCGTCCTTCGCGTCGGCCACCTCGGCCTCGACCGCTCCAGCTGCCGGGTCCGGCGCACAAGAGCGCCGAGGGTGCCGTCCGGCTCGATCTGCGTGGTGACGCCCAGGTCCGGGCCGCCTTCCGGGAGCTGACGGAGCGTTTCGGGGAGCGGACGACCGGGGTGCTGGTGCAGGCGCTCGCGGGGCGGGGCACGGAGCTGTTCGCGGGGGTCGTCCAGGACGGGGTGTTCGGCCCGCTCGTCCTGTTCGGTCTCGGCGGGACGGCGACGGAGGTCCTCGCCGACCACGCGGCCCGCCTCGCCCCGCTCACCGACCACGACGTGCACGACCTGATGACGTCCCCGCGCTGCGCGCCCCTGCTGTCCGGCACGGACGGCGCCGGCCCACTGGCGTCGGGGGACCTGGAGCAGCTGCTCCTGCGGCTGTCCCGGATGGCGGCCGACCTGCCGCAGCTCGCCGAGGCCGACTTCAACCCGGTCCTCGTCGCGCCGGACGGCGTCACCGTGCTCGACGCCCGGATACGGCTGCTGCCGCACCGGGCCCACGACCCCTACCTGCGCCGACTCAGGTGAGAAGGAAACCGATATGAAGCACGACATGGTGGGCTCCGTGATGACCTCGGACGTCGTCCGCACCGTGCGCGACACCTCGTTCAAGGAGGTCGCGCGGCTCCTGGCCGAGCACCGCATCAGCGGACTGCCGGTGGTGGACGGCGACGACAAAGTCCTCGGGGTGGTCTCCGAGACCGACCTGCTGCTGCGCCGGGCCGCTGCCGAACCTCCCGCTCCGGCCCGGCTGACCCGGGCGGCCCGGCGCCGGGCCGCCAAGGCGAAGGCCCGTACGGCGGGGCAGCTCATGTCCTGGCCGCCGGTCACCGTGCACGCCGAGGACTCCATCGCGGAAGCCGCCCGCACCATGGCCGAGCACCATGTGGAGCGGCTCCCGGTCCTCGACGTGGAGGACCGGCTCGTCGGCATCGTCACCCGCAGCGACCTGCTCCGGGTGTTCCTGCGGCCTGACCCGGAGATCCGCGCCGAGATCGTGGACGAGGTCCTCGTCCGTGGTCTGCTGCTGCCTCCGTTCGGCGTCGACGTCTTCGTGACGGAGGGCGTGGTGACGCTGCGCGGGCGGCTGGAACGCCGGAGCGACACCGAGATCGCGGTGGCCATGACCCGCCGTGTCGACGGCGTGGTGGACGTCCTGGACCAGCTGACCCACCGCCTGGACGACACCCACAACCGCGAAGAACCGTGACAGGAAAGGAGCACGTCATGACCATCCTGATCGCCCACGGCACCACCAACGGCTCCACGGCCCGCATCGCCGAGGCCGTCGCCGCCGCCCTGCGCGAACGGGGCCTGACCGTCGAGGTGCGCCCCGCCGGTGCCGTGAAGGACCTGGCCCCGTACGACGCGGTCGTCGTCGGCGGCGCGCTGT
>NZ_JBTYMC010000623.1:0-1504 GCF_054880855.1 Streptomyces sp. S6
CCTGCGGGCGCTGGTGCGCACCGTCACCGGCACGGTCACCCCCGCCGCCGCCCGCTCGGCGGCCCGCTCGACCGCCTCGGCGAGCACCCACTGCCCGAGCTCGGCCGTCTTGTCGTTGTCGTGGGCGTCCTCGGTCACCCGCAGGAACTCGGCCGGTGTGAACAGCACCCCCTGCGAGGAGCGCCACCGCGCGAGCGCCGCGACGGACGAGATCCGGCCGTCGGCGAGCCGGACGACGGGCTGGTGCAGGAGCGTGAACTCGCCGTCGTTGAGCGCCGCGCGCAGCCGCGTCGCCAGCTCCGCCTTGCGGACCACGTCCTGCTGCATCTGCGGCTGGTACAGCTCGACGCGGCCCTTGCCGCCGGATTTCGCGCGGTACATCGCGAGGTCGGCGTTGCGCAGCAACTCGCCCGCGCCGAGGCCGGGTTCGGCGAAGGCGACGCCGATGGAGGCGTTGACGCGGACGTCGTTGCCGTCGATCGCGTAGGGCTGGGAGAGGGCCGTCCTGAGGCGGTCGGCGAGCTCCAGGATGTGCCGCTCCCGCGCGTTGCGGTCGCGGGTGGTGTCGCCCATGATCAGCGCCGCGAACTCGTCCCCGCCGAGCCGGGAGGCCGTGTCGCCCTGGCGGACGGCGTCCTGGAGGCGGCGGGCGGCCTGGACGAGGAGGTCGTCCCCGGCGGCGTGGCCGATGGTGTCGTTGACGGCCTTGAAGCCGTCGAGGTCGATGAAGAGGACCGCCGTGTTGCGCAGGGCGTGGCCCCGGTCGGAGCTGCGGCGGCCGGAGAGGGCCTGCTGGACGCGCCGGGTGAACAGGGCGCGGTTGGGCAGGTCGGTGAGCGGGTCGTGCTCGGCGCTGTGCTGGAGCTGGGCCTGGAGCCGGACGCGTTCGGTGACGTCGCGACTGTTGAAGATCAGGCCGCCGTGGTGGCGGTTGACGGTGGACTCCACGTTCAGCCAGCCGCCGTCGCCGGAGCGGAAGCGGCACTCGATGCGGGTGGTGGGTTCGTCGAAGGGGGTGGTGGCGAGGAAGCGGCGCACCTCGTGGACGACGCAGCCCAGGTCGTCGGGGTGGATGAAGTGGGCCAGCTCCCGGCCGAGCATCTCCTCGGCGGGCCGGCCGTAGACCCCGGCGGCGGCCGGGGAGACGTACTTCAGGGCGCCGCTCGGGGCGGCGATCATGAT
Source organism: Streptomyces sp. S6 (assembly GCF_054880855.1). Taxonomy (NCBI): domain Bacteria; kingdom Bacillati; phylum Actinomycetota; class Actinomycetes; order Kitasatosporales; family Streptomycetaceae; genus Streptomyces; species Streptomyces sp. S6. Next base: position 1,183 of record NZ_JBTYMC010000623.1, read on the forward strand.
GACGTCGCTCGACCCCTGCACCAGGGAGCGGAAGTGGTTCTCCTTCTGCGCCAGTTCCTGGGTGAGCTTGACGTTGTCGAGGAGCATGATGCCCTGGCGGACGACGAGCGCGAGGACGACGGCCCCACCGGTGAGCAGGACGACGCGGTCGACGCTGCGACCGTTGAGGACGTTGTAGAGGATGCCCAGGGTGCAGACCGCCGCCGCGAGACGATCTGCGACCACGCGCACGCGCGCGGGATGCGCGTCCACCTCGACGGGTCCCGGATAGCCAACGCGGCGGCCTCCCTCGACGTCCCGATGCGGACGTTCACCAACGCCG
>NZ_JBTYMC010000624.1:0-1500 GCF_054880855.1 Streptomyces sp. S6
CACCTGCGCGCTCCTGGGCACGGCGATCGGCGCGATCAGCGCCTGGCCCGTCCTGCGGACGCCGGGGCGGGCCGTCCCCGCGCTGATGCTGGGAGCCCTGCTGACCCTCGTCGTGACCGGCTCGCCCGCACAGGCGGCGGTGAGCGGGCTGGTCACCGGGTCACGGGAGGCGGTCGTCCCGCTGCCGGTACTGCCCCTGCTCGCGGCGGCCGTCGTGACGGCGGGGGTGGTGGCGGGAGCGTGCGCGCTGGTGTCACGGAGGGCGGCGGACTGAAAGGAGCGGGGCTGGTGGCTGGGGCTTGAGGCGTCGGTCGGCGTGCTGGTGGGCCGGACGCGGTTCGGAGTGGGGCGGGTCGGCGGGGACGGCTCCGGCCGGGGTGCGGTTCGGAGCTGGGCCCCCGTCGGCGGGGGCGGCTCTGGCCGGGGGTGGCGGGGGACCGCCGTTCTTCAGGGCTCGGAGTCGCCCTGGGCTGGATGCTGCTCAGGGGCCGGTGCTGCCCGGCCGGGGGCCGCATGGCTGCGGTTCCATGTCCGGCGGCCTGCCCCCGCACGCCCGTCCGTCCGGCCCCCGCGCCCTCGCGTGTCAGCACCGTGCAGGCGTCAGCCGTCGCTCACCCTGAGCACGCGTTCCGCTCGGCCTCGCGCCACTCGCACACGGGACACAGCGTGACCCCCTTCTGCGTCTGCGGGTACTCCGTCGGCTCTCGGCACAGGACGCACTCCGCGTACGTGGTGTCGGTCATGCCGGTCAGCCTACGGTCGCCCGGATCTGCTCGGAGACCTTCACGAAGCGGTACCCCTTGCGGCGGAGTTCGGGGACGATCGTGCGCAGGGCGTGTTCGGTGGTGGGGGCGGCGCTGCGGGTGCAGTGCATGACGACGACGGAGCCCGGCTTCACCCCGTCGAGGACCTGGCGGGCGACCGCGTCCGCGTCCGTCGCGAAGGCGTCGCCGCTGATCACGTCCCACTGGACGGCCGTGACGCCGGTGCCGCTCAGGGCGCGCAGGGCCGTCTTGTCGTGGCAGCCGCCGGGGAAGCGGAAGTAGGGCATGGCGTGCGGGACGCCGGCCTTGCGGAACGCGGCGTACGCCTTCTCGACGTCCTCGCGCATCTCGGGCCGAGGGACCGTCGGCAGGCCGTAGCAGTCGGACGTGAACGCGTGGTGGCTGTACGAGTGGTTGGCGACCTCGAACAGGGGGTCGCGGCCGATCGAGCGGGCCTGGTCGGGGTACTCCTCGGCCCAGCGGCCCGTCATGAACACCGTCGCCGGGATCTTCAGCGAGCGGAGGGTGGCGATCAGCGCCGGGTTGTCGAAGTGCTCGCCCTTCGCCGCGCGCGCTCCCTGGTCCGAGGTCATGTCCGCGTCGAAGGTGAGGGCGACCGTGCGGCCCTTGTCGCGGGGGGCGTGCTCGAAGACGGGGGTGAGACCGGCGGGGCCCGCCGCGAGGGTGGGGGGCGGGGAGGGGACCGGGGCCTTCGACGGGGACGGGGACGCCGCGG
>NZ_JBTYMC010000625.1:0-1496 GCF_054880855.1 Streptomyces sp. S6
CTGCGCGGGGGCGGGACGGAGACCGGGCGGGGTACGGGCAAGGGGCGTACGGGAACCGGGCGTGGGACGAGTGACGGCGCGGCGCGGGCGGCCTCAGCCGTCGGCACGGTGCCCCCGGCATCCGGAGCCAGGCGTGGGACGGGCGGCGACGTGGCGTCGGCGGCCTCAGCATCGGCCACCCCCCTTCGACCTGCGCCCGGCACCTCCCTGCGCACCCTCGCCGGCGCCCTCCTCGACAACCGCCCCCGGGACCGTCGTACCACCGCCACAGCCCTCCTCGTCGGCGGAGCCGCGCTCGCCTACCTCGGTACCTACGGGGCCGCGCAGGCGAAGGCGCTGGCGGCGCCCACGGGGGACAACGTGCGGGGCGCGGTCGGGGCCGGGATCACCGCTCTCGTCCCGCTCCAGGCGGCGCTCACCGCCCGCGCGGGCTCCCCGATCGCGGCGGCGCTCCTCGGCGCCGTCCACCCCCTTGCCCGCCGGCTGGCCCGGCGCATCTCCCCGACCTGACCCCGTGTGAGGAACCCCGTATGGCCTCCCCCCTCCGATTCGGCTACGGCACCAACGGCTTCACCCACCACCGGCTGGACCACGTCCTCGGTGTCCTCGCCGACCTCGGCTACGACGGAGTGGCGCTCACCCTCGACCACGTCCACCTCGACCCCTACGCCGACGACCTGCCCCGCAAAGTCGCCGACGTACGACGGCAGTTGGAGCGACGAGGGCTGAGTGTCACCGTCGAGACCGGCGCCCCCTACCTCCTCGACCCGTACGGCAAGCACCAGCCGACCCTCATGAGCGAGGGCGTCGACCTGCGGGTCGACCTGCTGCGCCGGGCCGTCCGCATCGCCTCCGAACTCGGCTCGCCCACCATCCAGTTGTGCAGCGGACCCGCCCCGGAGGACGTGCCCGAGGCCGACGCGTTCAAGCGGTTCGCCGACGGCGTCGGACGGGTCCTGGAGACCGCCGAGTTCTACGACGTCGCCCTCGCCCTCGAACCCGAGCCGTACATGTTCGTCGACACCGTCGACCGCTGCCTGCGCGTCGCCGAACTCGTCGGCGGGCACGAGCTGTTCGGCATCACCCTCGACATCGGACACGCCCACTGCGTCGAGGACGCCCCGGTCCTGGACTGTGTACGGCGAGCGGCGCCGCGACTGTTGAACGTCCAGGTCGAGGACATGGTGCGCGGTGTCCACCAGCACCTCGAACTCGGCACCGGCGAAATCGACTTCGGGCCCGTGCTGGCCGCGCTGCGCGACCTCGGACACACTGGACTGGTCTCCGTCGAGATCCAGGGCGGCGCCCTCGACGCCCCCGAACTCGCCCGCCGCTCGCTGGAGTTCCTGCGCGCGGCCGGATAACCGCTCACCCCTGTTCCCCCGTTCTCCTCACCACCCCTCCAGGAGATCCCGCAGGTATGGCCACCGCCCGACCGATCCCGCAGGCGGCGCCGGACCCCCGGCCCGCCCTCGCCGGCGCACCGCTCCCCGACC
>NZ_JBTYMC010000626.1:0-1496 GCF_054880855.1 Streptomyces sp. S6
GGGTCGAACTCCGGGTGACCCGGGCCCCGTTGGACATGATCGCGTTCGCCGTCACCGACACGGGCATCGGCATCTCCCCGGGCGAACTCCCGGCGGTCTTCGAGGCGTTCCGAACCGGCCGGGGTGAGCCGTACGTTGCGGGTGTCGCGCTCCAGCAGCCTCAGATCCAGGGCCCGTTCGAGGTCGGCGACCGCGCGGCTCAGGGAGGACTGGGAGACGTGCGTCTCGACGGCCGCTGCGGTGAAGCTCGCGGCGCGGGCGACGGCGGCGTACGCGGCGAGCTGGCGGAGGGTGACGTCCATGGCGGGGAGCGTAGGCGGGAGTGCCGCCCGGGGGAACTGATGCGTCAAACGCATGGACAGATCCGTGTTCGATGCTGGACGCGGATCTTCCGGTGCTCGGACACTCGTCGGCGACATGGGCCGGGCGAGAAGGCTGACGAGAGACGGGCGATCTCATGCTGGCGGCACTGGGCTTCGGCACCATCGGCTGTTTCCTGCTCCTCACGACGACCCGGCGGGTGTCGGTCCTGGTCGCCCTGGTGCTGCTGCCGCCGGCCGCCGCGCTGGCCGGCGGGCACGCGGGCGACATCGGGCCGATGGCCCTGAAGGGGCTGGGGCAGGTCGCGCCGACCGGCATCATGATCGCGTTCGCGGTCCTCTACTTCAGTCTGATGACGGACTCCGGCCTGTTCGAGCCGTTGATCCGGGGCATCCTCAGGACCGCGCAGGGCGACCCCGTACGGATCGCGGTCGGGACGGCCGTCCTCACGATCTGTGTCGCGCTGGACGGGGACGGCGCCTCGACGTTCCTCATCACGGTGTCGGCGCTGCTGCCGGTGTACCGGCGGCTGGGGATGAGCCGGCTGCTGCTGGCCGGGGTGGTGTGCCTGGGGGCCGGAGTGATGAACCTGGTGCCGTGGGGCGGGCCGACGGCGCGGGCTGCGGCCTCGCTGAAGCTCGACACGTCGGACATCGTGGTGCCGCTGCTGCCCGCGCTGGGGGCGGGGATCGGGTGGGTGCTGTGCGCCGCGTACCTCCTCGGGCGGCGGGAGCGGCGGCGGCTCGCGAAGCTGGAGCCCGGGGAGCGCGCCGGGGTCCTGGAGCCGGTCGGCGACGGTCCCGGGACGCCCCGGGTGACGGCCGCGCGGGGGCTGACCCTGTTCAACCTGGCGTTGACGGTGGCCCTGTTGGTGCTGCTGGTCCTCGAAACGATGCCGCTGCCGGTGCTGTTCGTGCTCGCCTTCGCGGCGGCGCTGCTCGTCAACCGGCCGCGCTGGGAGGACCAGCAGGCGCTGCTGGAGCGGCACAGCAAAAGCGTCGTGCTCGTCACCTGCATGATCTTCGCGGCGGGGGTGTTCACCGGGGTCCTCGGCGGGACGGGCATGATCGGCGCGATGGCCGAGGCGACGGCCGGCGTCGTGCCCGACGAGCTGGGCGGGCACCTTCCGGTGCTGATCGCGGTGACGAGCATGCCGCTGAGCCTCGTCTTCACCC
>NZ_JBTYMC010000627.1:0-1496 GCF_054880855.1 Streptomyces sp. S6
GGACCGCCTCCGGGTCCGTGCGCGGCGTGTGCCGCGCGGGCAGCTCCAGCAGGCCCCAGCCGGACTCCGCCGCCTCGTCGATGACCCGGTCGGGGCCCGAGCCGTCGGAGGGGACGGTGAACGCGAGGCGCCGGTCCGCGTGGGCCGTGCCGCTGCGGAACGGCGTGTACGGGTAGAACGCGTCGGACACCAGCGGCGCGGCGGACGCCGGCAGGCGCCAGGACACCGGCAGCCGGTGCTGCGGCAGCCCCGGATTGTGCGCCAGCAGCGTCGTCACGGCCGACGCCGAGGGATCGTACGACAGCCCCGCCCACTGCTCGCTGCCGACGATCGCGAAGGGGTCCAGCTGCCCCGGATCACCCACGAACAGCGCCCGCTCGAACAGCCCGGCGACGGCCAGCAGCCCGTCGGAGCGCATCTGGTACGCCTCGTCCACGATCGCGTGCCGCCACGGCTCGTCGACCTTCACGTGCGCCCACTTCGCCGCCGTCGAGATCACCACCGGCAGCCCCGCGAGATCCCCCGCCTTCGCCGACTTCCGTACGTACGGCAGCTCGTCCAGCGCCTTGTCGTACGCGTCCGCGTCACTGCTGTGCAGCCGCCCCACCGGCAGCTCCGGCGCCTTCTCCGCGAGCCGCACCACCAGATCGTCCACCTGCGCGTTCGTCTGCGCCACCACCATCAAGGGCCGCCCCGCCTCCGCCAGTTCGAGCGCCGCGCGGACGACGAGCGTCGACTTCCCGGCCCCCGGCGGCGAATCGACGACGACTCCGCGCGCGGTGCCGTGCAGGGTGTCACGGAGGATCGCGTCGGTGGCCCGAGCGGCTGCGGTACCGGGGTCGAGGTGGGTGGTCATGGGGTGTCCTGTGGGCTGGGGAGGGTGGGGGACGGCGCTGCGGGACGTACGGCGTGGCGCACCCGGGGTGCTTCCCGGCCGGCCCGCACGCGCGCGTGCCCGGCCCTCACAGCACGTCCTCCTCGGTCACCGGATCCGCCGCTTCGGTCACCGGCTCGCCGGGAGGCCCGCCATGGGTCCAGGGCGTCTCCTCGGGGTCGGGGAGCTTGGCGCCGCCGCGCTGTTCGTGCTCGAAGAGGGTCCAGCAGATGCGGTCGCCCTTCTCCGGGACGGATCCGGCGTCGGGTTCCTTGCCGCGGCCCATCTTGTCGAGGAGGCGCAGCGTGAGGACGCCGTCCGCCTCGGCGGTGACGAACTCGGCGGCCTGGGGCTTGCCGGCGAGCGAGCGGTAGACCTTGGCGCGCTCGGCGAGATGCGGACGGTCGTCGGTGCGGACGGTGACCAGCGGGCGCGGACGCGGGGAGCGGCCCTCGCTGTAGGCCATCGCGACGTCGACGACCTCCCCGGCGAACGCCTCGCCGGTGAGCCGCCGGCCGGCCATCACGAGCGGGTCGTCCAGCGCCTCCTGCGCGTCCAGGCGGGCCTGCTCGCGCTCGCGCGTGGCCAGCTTGTTCGCGGCCGTCACCGCGTCGTCCCGGCG
>NZ_JBTYMC010000628.1:0-1487 GCF_054880855.1 Streptomyces sp. S6
CTCGGGGGGCTGCCGTTCGAGTCGGCGGAGGTGCGGCTCGCCGAGGGGAGCGTGCTCGCGCTGTACACGGACGGGCTGATCGAGTCCCGCACGCGGGACGTCGACGCCGGGTTCCAGGCGCTGTGCGCGGCGCTCACCGGGTACGCCGACTCCCTCGACGAGACGTGCGACCGGGTCCTGAACGCGCTGCTGCCGCCGGGCGGCTCCGCCGACGACGTCGCGCTGCTCCTGGCGCGTACGCGCGCGCTGCCCGCCGATCACATCGCGACCTGGGACGTGCCCGCCGATCCGGCGCTCGTCGCGCGGGTCCGGGGGCAGGTCGCCGAGCGGCTGGTGGCCTGGCGGATCGACGCGGTGTCCTTCACGGCGGAGCTGGTGGTCAGCGAGCTGGTCACCAACGCGATCCGGTACGGCGCCCATCCGATCCGGCTGCGCCTGATCCATGACGCGGCCACGCTGATCTGCGAGGTGTCCGACTCCAGTCACACGGCCCCGCATCTGCGGCGCGCGAAGACGTGGGACGAGGGCGGGCGGGGGCTGCTGCTGGTGGCGCAGCTCACCGACCGGTGGGGGACGCGGCACACGTCGGAGGGGAAGACGATCTGGGCGGAGCTGGGGCTGCTCGGGGAGGACTGAAGGGAGTTCGGTGTGTTTTTCTTACCGGCGCCTGTTTTCATAAGGGGTTGCCCGTCGCCGTACGCCTCCTAAGGACCCGCCCTGAACACCGCACTCGCCGTCTCTGTGTCCTCCGTGCTGCTCGCGGCCTCGCTCGGCTGGGCGGTGCTGCGGCCCTCGGGGAAGTCCGAGGCGCTGGTGGCGGTGCCCGCCGCGGTGCTGGTGGTGGCGCTGGGAGCGATCTCGGCGGGGGACGCGTGGGAGGAGGCGGAGCGGCTCGGGCCGGTCGTCGGGTTCCTCGCGGCGGTGCTGGTGCTGGCGCACTTCTGTGCCGTGGAGGGGCTGTTCACGGCGTGCGGTGCGTGGCTCGCGCGGCGCGCGGCGGGGCGGCCCCGGCGGCTGCTGACGTCGGTGTTCGGGCTGGCGTCGGTGATCACGGCCGTGCTGAGCCTGGACGCGACGGTCGTCCTGCTGACGCCGGTCGTGTTCGCGACGGCCAACCAGCTGATGGTCCGCGCGAGGCCGCATGTGTATGCATGCGCGCACCTGTCCAACACGGCGTCCCTGCTGCTGCCGGTGTCGAACCTGACGAACCTCCTCGCCTTCGCGGCGAGCGGGCTGAGCTTCACGCGGTTCGCGGCGCTGATGGCGCTGCCGTGGGTGCTGGCGATCGGCGCGGAGTACCTCGTGATGCGCCGGTTCTTCGCCGCCGACCTGCCGGTGCGGGAGGCCGTCGAGGAGAGCGGGCCCGCGCCTGAGGTGCCGATGTTCGCGCTGGTGACGGTCGCGGCGACGCTCGCCGGGTTCGTGGTGGCGTCGGCGGTGGGCGTGGAGCCGGCGTGGGTGGCGTTCGCGGGGGCGCTGGTGCTGGC
>NZ_JBTYMC010000629.1:0-1478 GCF_054880855.1 Streptomyces sp. S6
CGGGCCGTCCTCGTCGTCGCCCACCGGCTGTCGACCGTCCAGCACGCGCAGCACGTCGTCATGATGGGGGAGGGGAGTGTCATCGACGCCGCCGACCATACGACTCTCGTCAACCGCCGCGGCCCTCGCCCTCCTCGGCGCCCTCGCGGTCACCGCCGCAGGACTGCGCAGGCGACGCGGCAACCGTCCCGACGACACACCGCAGACCCCCGAACTCACCGAACCCGTACGAGAGTTGGTGGCGGCCCGATGACCGCGACGACGACAGCCCTGCCGAGGACCGGCGCCGGGAAGACCCCGCTCTCCCCGCTGCTGCGACTGCTGATCCTCACTCAACTCGCCTTCAACGTGGGCTTCTTCGCGGTCCTGCCGTTCCTCGCCGAACACCTCGGCACCGGGATCGGGCTCGCGGGCTGGCTGGTCGGGTTCGTCCTGGGACTGAGGACGTTCAGCCAGCAAGGGCTGTTCGTCGTCGGCGGAGCGCTGACCGACCGGTACGGGGTGCGGCCCGTCGTCCTCGCCGGATGTGTGCTGCGGATCGCCGGGTTCGCGTGGCTCGGGTACGCCGGACACGTCGCGTCCGTCATCGGGGCGGTCCTGCTCATCGGGTTCGCCGCGGCCCTGTTCTCCCCGGCCGTCGAGAGCGAGGTGGCGCGGCAGGCCGTCGTCCGGGAGGAGAACGGGCACGGGCCACGCACCCGGGTGCTCGCGCTGTTCACCGTGGCCGGACAGGCCGGGGCGTTCGTCGGGCCGCTCCTCGGGGCGCTGCTGCTGTCGGTGGACTTCACGGCCGTGTGCCTCGCCGGAGCGGGGATCTTCGTGCTCGTCCTCGCCGGACACGCCTGGCTGCTGCCGCAGCACATACCCGGACGGCAGCGGACCCGGGTCGAGGGCGGCGTCCTGCCGATGCTCCGCAACCGCCGCTTCCTCGCCCTGTGCTGCGCCTACGGCGCCTACCTGCTCGCCTACAACCAGCTCTACCTGGCGCTGCCCGCAGAGGTGGAGCGGGCGGCCGGCTCGCAGACGCCGCTGTCGTGGCTGTTCGCGCTGTCGTCCGCGCTGGTCGTCGTCGCGCAGCTGCCCGTGACCCGGTGGGTGGGGGAGCGGCTCAGCCTGCGGGCGTCCATGGCGGGCGGGCTCGGGCTCATCGCCGCCGGGTTCGCGGTCGTCGCCGCCGCGCTGCCCGCCGGGGCGAAGGGGACGGCCGGACTGCTGCCGGCCGCCGGGTTCGTCGTCCTGCTCACCCTCGGCCAGATGCTCGTCGCGCCCGCCGCCCGCGCCTGGGTGCCCGACCTCGCGGCCGAGGGGCGGCTCGGGCTGTACACCGGGGCGCTGTCCTCCGTGTCCGGGCTGATCGTACTGGTCGGGAGTTCGGCGGCGGGGACGTCGAGGTGGAGGCGGCGGGAGGCGGTGTCGAGTTCGATGAAGTCGCCGGTGCGGACGAGGGAGAGGGGGCCGCCGGCGGCGGATTCGGGGGC
>NZ_JBTYMC010000630.1:0-1461 GCF_054880855.1 Streptomyces sp. S6
CGGCCGGTGCGGGCCCCGCCGGGGCCGATCTCCAGCCGGGTCTCGGTGAGGCCGTCGTCGAGGACGCGGTCGAGGGTGTGCAGCAGGGCGGCGGCGGTCCAGCCGTCGGTCAGGGTCACCCGGAGCAGGCGGCGTTCGCTCTCCTCGGCCTCGACGCCGGCCAGCAGGCCCCACAGGGTCTCGCGCAGGGGGGCCTGTGGTGTCCCGTCGTCGGCCAGGACGGCGTACGGCACGGTCCGGGGCACGGCGTGCAGGGTGGCGGTGAGGTCGAGCACGGCCTCGGTCGCGGTCCGCGCGTCCGCGGGTGCGGTGGCGGTGAGGAAACGGGTGTCGACGACGAGGTCCGGGGCCGGTGCGGGCGGGGTGTCCGCGTCGAGCGCGAGGACTCGGTGGCCGGCTTCCTCGGCGGCCCGGGTGAGGAGCTTCCCGGCCTTCGTGTCGGCGCCGACGACGGCCACGGCAAGGGTCCGGGCGGTGTCGCCCGCGGGCGGCAGGTCGGTCCAGGAGAGGTCCCAGAGGTGCCGGGGTCCCTGGCGCAGGGAGGACTGGAGGACGGAGCGGGAGGCGGTGCGAAACCGGAAGCCGTCCATGGCGAGGACGGTGGCGCCGTCCTCGTCGAAGAGGTGCAGGTCGGCGGTCTCCACCTGGTGGAACCGGTCGTCGGCGCTCTCCCGCAGCTCGGCCCGGACGTGTCCCCACAGGGGCCTGCCCGGGACGGGCCGGCCGGGGAACGACACGCGGGCCGCGGCGAACGGGATGACCAGGGCCCGCTCCTGTTCCAGCGGCTGCGCGTCGTCCTCGTGGATGGCGAAGCAGACGGAGGACTGGAGGCAGGAGTCGAGGAGGCCGGGATGGATCTGGTAGTCCTCGACGGGCTCGTTCGTCTTCTCGGGCCAGTCGAACCGGATCAGGGCCTCGTCGCCTCGGATCCAGGCGTCCCCGACCCAGCTGAAGGACGGTCCGAGGAGGTAGCCGATGCCGCGCAGGTGCCGGTAGAACGCCTCGCCGCCGAGGTGGCGGTCGGCGTGCGCGATGAACTCCCGCGGATCGGGTGCGGGCCTGCTCGCGACCGGGTCGGCGGTGAGCCGGCGGGCTGTCAGGTGTTCCTGCCACAGGTCGCGTTCGGGGTCGAGGAGGCTCTGCACGCTGACCGTGCGCGAACCCGGCTCGCCGTCGCTCTCCATGATCTGGAGTTCGTAGCGCTCGCCGTCGTGCAGGACCAGCGCGCGCGGGAAGTGCAGGTCCTCCAGGACGACCCGCTCGCCGTCGTGGCCCAGTGCGGACAGCACCGTGGCGGTCTGGGACGCGCCCGCCACCTGGACGGTGCCGAACAGCCGGTGGTCGTCGAGGTGCGGCGGGTACACGGTGCTGCGTTCGGTGACGAACACCCGGCCCCGGATCGCGGGCGAGCGCAGCTCGGTGCCCCACGGCGGACCGGCCGGCGCGGCGCCGGGCGCGGAC
>NZ_JBTYMC010000631.1:0-1459 GCF_054880855.1 Streptomyces sp. S6
CACCGGCTGGCCGTCGTCGGCGCCACCCCGCGCGACCTCGCCGAGGCGCTCGCCAACTGGCGTGCCCGGAGCACGGTGACGGCCGCCGCGCAGGAGCCCCCGCGCCGGATCACCCTCCACACCGAGGGCCCCGCCGAGGAACTGGACGCCGTGGCCGCCGCTCTCGCCGACGCCTTCCCCGGCCTGGCGGACACCCCGGCGGCGACGGTCCAGGACATGCTGGCCCGGCTCGGCGTCGCCGTCTCACCGGCCGAGGGAGGCCCCGGTCCGGACGTCCGGCTCGACCTCTCCTGGGAGGCGGACGGCCGACGCACCACCCTGCCGCTGGCCGGGGCCCGGCCGCAGGACGCCCCCGGGCTGCTGCGGGCCGCGCTCGCCGGCCTGTTCACGGCGGGAGCCGACCTCCGCCTAGCGGCGCTGGCCGCTCCCGGCACCCGCTTCGCGCCGGACCTGCCCACCTACCCGTTCCGCCGCAGGAGGTACTGGATCGACGAACCGGCCGGCGAACCCTCGCGCGGACCCGGCGCCGAGACCCCGGCCGACGGCGCCCTCCCGGAGTCGCTGGAACCCGAGGCACTGACCTGCTACCTCCTGGACCTGCTGCGGGACGTCCTCCAGGCGGACACCCTCGACCCCGAACTGTCCCTGCTCGACGTGGGCGTCGACTCCTTCCTGTCCACCCTGTTCATCACCCGCATCGAGGAGCGCTTCGAGGTCGGCCTGACCGCCGACGGGCTCTCCCTCGACATGCCGCTGCACGACCTGCTGGGCAAGCTCGCCGAAAGTATCGCCGCGACGGCGGCGGCCGGTCAGGGGGTGGGCGCGTGAGCGCCGGCACCGACGCGTTCATCCGGCCCCGGACCGTCGCCGCACCCGCCGTCCGACTGGTGGTCGTGCCGCACGCAGGCTCCTCCGGCAGCGCCTACCACCCCATGCACCGGACCCTGCCGCCCACCTGGGACCTCCTGCTCCTCGACCTGCCCGGCCGAGGCAGACGGCACGCGCAGGCGCCGGTCGCCGACATGGACACGCTCGTCGCCCGGGTCACCGACGACGTCCTCGCCCACGCCGACGGCACACCCCTGGCCCTGTTCGGGCACAGCCTCGGCGCGGTCGTCGCCTCCGAGACCGCCCGCCGTCTCCAGGCCCGAGGCGCCGCCCCACTGTGGCTCGGCGTCTCCGGACGGCAGGCACCCGGCATCCAGCCCGCCATCCGCCTCCTCGACCCCAGCCTGTCCGACATGGAGTTCGTCCGACGCCTCACCCGGCTCGGCGGGATGCCGGACCGGCTCGACGAACTCCCCGAGTTCAAGGACCGGTTCCTCCAGGTGATCAGGGCCGACCTGCGGGCCCTGGACTCCTACCGGCCCGACCCCGGGCGCGAGCCGCTGTCGAGCGCGCTCACCGCGTTCGTCTCGACCGACGACGCGCTTGCCCCCGCTCCCGGCGCGGCGGCCTG
>NZ_JBTYMC010000632.1:0-1457 GCF_054880855.1 Streptomyces sp. S6
GGGGGCGCCGGGGCCGACGGGGCCTCCGAGGGGCGGGATGTGCGGACCGAGTCCGGTGAGTCCGCGGCCTGGTCTGCGGCGAAGGGGGCGGCCGGACGTCGGGGGGCTTGGCCCGAGCCGTCCGAGGCGGTCACGGTGCCCACCCCCGCGGTGACGCCGGAGAAGGACGTCGAGGAGACCGCTGTGCTGCCGCCCGTGCGGCTGGTGAAGGACGAGGCGCCGGGGGCCGGTGAGGTGACGGCCGAGCTGCCTCAGCCGCCTGCCGCTTCCGCCGGGCGGCCGTCGTGGGCTGCGGGCGCCGACGCCGGTGCCGAGGAGACGGCTGTGCTGCCGCCCGTGCGGGGGGAGGCGGCTGCGGATCGGGTGCCGCCGGGGTTCTTCCGGGACGAACGGGAGGACCGGACGCGGGAGCTGCCGCAGGTCGACGAGAGGGGGGTGCCTCGTCGGCGGCCTCGGTCGGACTGGGCTGAGGAGACGCCGCTTGACGATCTGCCGTCGTTGGCGGATGAGTTGTTGGGGTCGCGGCGGGATGATGAGGACGGGCGTCGGCGGTAGCCGGGCGCGGTAGGGGGTGCCGCATCTGTCGGATGGCGGGTGCGGCGCCGTGGGGTTGTTCGCGCAGTTCCCCGCGCCCCTGAAAGTCTGGGTGGCCGTCTGCGTTCTGGTGCGGCTCCGCGCCTCTGAGGGGTGGGCGTGCGCGCGGTTTTTCGGTGCGGCTTCGTTGTCAGTGGGGTCCTTCACAATGGAGACCGCGGTGCTGAACGGGACGAAGCGGAAGGCGGTGGGCGCGGGTGAGCGTGTGGGACGACCTCGTCGGGCAGGAGCGGGTCAGTGAGCAGCTCGGGGCGGCTGCTCGGGATGCCGATGCGTTCGTCACCGCGGCCGTGGAGGGGACGGCGCCGCCCGAGGCGTCGAAGATGACGCACGCCTGGCTGTTCACGGGGCCGCCCGGGTCGGGGCGGACGCAGACGGCGCGGGCGTTCGCGGCGGCGTTGCAGTGTGTGAGTCCGGACAGGGCGTTGGGCGGGGCGCCGGGGTGCGGGTTCTGCGACGGGTGTCATACGGCGTTGATCGGGACGCACGCCGATGTGACGACGGTCGCCGCGGTCGGCACGCAGATCCTCGCGGAGGACATGAGGGACACGGTCCGCAAGTCGTTCACGTCCCCGGCGACCGGCCGCTGGCAGATCATCCTCGTCGAGGACGCGGAACGGCTGAACGAGAAGTCGGCGAACGCAGTGCTGAAGGCCGTCGAGGAACCGGCGCCGCGCACCGTCTGGCTGCTGTGCGCCCCGTCCCTGGAGGACGTCCTGCCGACGATCCGCTCCCGCTGCCGGCACCTCAACCTGAGCACCCCGTCCGTCGCGGCCGTCGCCGACATGCTGGTCCGGCGCGAGGGCATCGAGCCGGACGTCGCGGCGTCCGCCGCGCGCGCGACACAGGGCCACGTCGACCGG
>NZ_JBTYMC010000633.1:0-1449 GCF_054880855.1 Streptomyces sp. S6
GATGTCCTGGATGATCTCGGGCGCGGTGAGGTTCGCGACGACCTGCGTGGCCAGCTCGCGCGGGTTGGCCTTCGCCTTCTTCGCCAGCGCGAGCGCCTCCCCGACCGCGGGACGCCTCGCCGTCTACCTCGCGGCAGCCCCCCTGTGCCTGCCGGTGATGCAGCTCGTGCAGCGCACGATGCTCCCCGGCTCAGGCCCCGCCGAACTCGCGGAAGTCCTGGTCGGCGGCCTGGTCAGCCGGGTCGCGGAGAAACCCGACGGGGACGGCGCTCAGTGGTACGAGATGGAGCCGGACGTCCGTGACGCCCTGCTGTCCCGGCTCGGCCGCGACGAGGCGATGCTCGTCCTCAAGCACACCTCGGAGTACATAGAGCAGCGCTTCGGCAAGGGCGGCCCCAACTTCCCGGCCCTCGCGCTGGCTCAACTGGGGGACGGCGGCACGGGACGGCCGTACGCGCCCGGGGACGGCGACGGCCAGGCCCCGGCCGTCCCGCAGCCGTTCGCCGAGGTCGCCGCGCGGGTCCTGAGGCGGTTCATGCCGCTCCCGGCGAGCTACGAACAGCCGGGTGCGGTCGGCGCCGTCGCCGAGCGCGACACGCACCCCGTGGTGGTGCGGGCCCGCACGCTGATCGGCCGCTTCGACCGCGAGGGCATGATCCAGGACGCCATCGACGCCGTGCAGTTGCTGCGCGGCGCCACCGAACGCGACGAACAGGCCGCGACCGACCCGCAGTTGTGGGCCGAGTACGCGCACTGCACGCTGCGCCTGTGGGAGGTGCAGGGCGGCGACGACCTGCTCCGCGAGGCCGAGGCGGCGGCCCAGCGCGCCGTCGCGCACCCCCGCGCCCTGCACGAACGCGCCGTCCTCGCCCGGGTGTTGCACGCCTCGGCGGCGGACCGCAGGCGCCGGGGCGACCTGTCCGGCGCCCTCGACCTGCTCTCCCGCGCCGACCGCGAGTACGCCGTCGCCTGCGCCGCCCCGGGCCTCGGCGAGAGGGAGGCCCTCAAGCTCACCCTGGAGCGCGTGCGCGCCCTGGAGGAGCAGTGGCGGCTCGGCGGCGACAGCGCCCTCCTCCAGGTCTCCGTCGGCATGCTGGAGGCGTTCGCCGACGTCTGGCCCGACCGGCGCACCCGCCCGCCCGAACTCCCCCTCGTGCACGGCCGGGTGCTCCTCCTGCTGTCCGGCGCCACCGCCGACCCCGACCAGGCCCGCCGCTACGCCGAACAGGCCGCGCACTCCCTCGCCGCCGCCCTGGAGGCCGGCCCCGAACCGGACACCCCGGACGAGATCAGGTCCCGCGTCCGTGTCCTCCTCGACCTGATCGACGCGCTCCTCGGCGCCTGCGGCCCGCTGGACGAGGTGCAGGGGCGGGTCGACGAGGCGCTGAGGGTCGTCCGCGAACAGGCGCAGCGCGCGGCGCTCGCGGTGCGCGCCGGGCGGGTCGCGGT
>NZ_JBTYMC010000634.1:0-1446 GCF_054880855.1 Streptomyces sp. S6
GCTCCAGCACCCGGGCCACGTCCCACGGCTCGTCCGCCACGACCCCGCCCCCGGCCAGCACGAGCCGCGCCCGCCGCACCCCTCGCCGCCGCTCCCCGGCCGTCCAGAACACGACCCCGGCACAGGCGACGGCCGCCCCCAGGGACAGTTCGTACGCCGACGTCATACGCCCTCACCGCCCAGCAGCTCTCGCAGCCGCACCCACCCGGTCTCCTGGACGAACGCCTCCGCGCCCCACCGCAGCGCCGGCACGGTCCGCACGAGCCCCGCCCGGTCCCGTTCCAGGACGTGCACCTCGGCGATCCGCCGCCGCCCGCTCCCGTCCCGCACGAGATGCAGGACGACCGACAGCGCGGCGGCCAACTGGCTGTGCAGCGCGGCCCGGTCGAGCCCGGCGGCGGTGCCGAGCGCTTCGAGCCGGGCGGGCACCCCGGACGCGGCGTTGGCGTGGACCGTCCCGCAGCCGCCCTCGTGGCCCGTGTTGAGGGCGGCCAGCAGATCCAGCACCTCGGGCCCGCGCACCTCCCCCACGACCAGCCGGTCCGGCCGCATCCTGAGGGCCTGGCGCACGAGGTCCTCCAGCGTGACGAGACCGGCGCCCTCCTGGTTGGCGGGTCTGGTCTCCAGCCGGACGACGTGCGGGTGATCGGGCCGCAGCTCCGCCGAGTCCTCGGCGAGGACGATCCGTTCGGCGGGGCCGACCAGCCCGAGCAGCGCGCTCAGGAGCGTCGTCTTCCCGGTCCCCGTCCCCCCGCTCACCAGGAACGACAGCCGCGCCCGCACGAGCGCCCGCAGCACCCGGTCCCCGCCCGGCGGCACGGTCCCGGCGGCGACCAGCTCGTCGAGCGTGAACGCCCGGGGCCGTACGACGCGCAGCGACAGGCAGGTGCACCCCATGGCCACCGGTGGCAGGACCGCGTGCAGCCGGGTGCCGTCGGGGAGCCGGGCGTCCACCCAGGGCCGGGCATCGTCAAGGCGCCGTCCGGCGACCGCCGCCAGCCGCTGGGCGAGCCGCCTGACGGCCGCCGCGTCGGGAAAGGCGACGCCGGTCAGTTCGAGCCCGCCTCCCCGGTCCACCCACACCCGGTCGGCCGCCGACACCAGTACGTCGGTCACCGACGGATCGGCGAGCAGCGGCTCCAGCGGCCCGCTCCCGACCAGCTCGGACCGCAGCCGGTCCGCCGCCCCGAGCACCTCCGCGTCCCCCAGCACCCGCCCCTGCTCCCGCAACGCCTGCGCCACCCGCGCGGGCGTCGGCTCACCCCCACTGACCGCCAGCCACTGCCGCACGCCGTCCAGCAACTCCGTACTCACAGACCTCTCCCGTCTCCCGAACGAACGCGAACGCTGGTCCGCCTCCCAACTGGCCCACGAACTCCCTCCGGGCCACGCGGTCCTCTCCCTGACGACCGTGACGGGCGAGCACGCGCCGCCGATGCTGGTGGA
>NZ_JBTYMC010000635.1:0-1429 GCF_054880855.1 Streptomyces sp. S6
AGGCCACCCGCCCCGGCCCCCCGGCCGTGCTCGCCCCGCCGGGACTCCGCCCCCCGCCCCGTCCGCAGCCGTGCCAGCGCGAACGCCGCCCGTGCCTCCTCCAGCCCGTACCCGAGCTTGGCCAACCGGTTCTGGACGGACGTCAGCTGGGTGAGCGCGGCGTCGAGGTCACCGCGCGCCGCCCGCACCAGCGCCTCCGCGCGGTCGACGACGGCGAGGATGCTCTCGCGCCCGAGCCGCAGCGCGTGCGCGCGGGTGACGTCGATGACGTCCTGGGCCTCGGCGGGCTCCCCGATCCGGACGAGCGCCTCGGCGAGGTCGCCCTGCCAGCGCCCGCGCGCCGGGTCGGTGATCCCGAGGCCCTGCTCCAGCTCACGCACGCGGCGCAGCGACTGGACGGCGCCGGCGGGGTCGTCCGCGACGAGCTGCGCGTACCCCAGGGAGGCGAGCGCCTTGGAGAGGTACATCTGGTCGCCGTCCCCCTCCGCCCGCCCGGCCGCCTCCTGGGCCAGCTCCAGGGCCCGCTGGACGTCACCGCCGGACGCCTCCGCCATGGACGTCAGCATCGCGGAGGCGCCGAGCCCGATCCCGGAGTCGCGGGCGAGCCGCAGGGACTCGCGGGCCAGGTCGAGCGCGCGCCCGCAGTGCCCGGAACGCAGTTCGGTCTCGGCGAGGAAGCGCTGGAAGTGCACCTCGCTCTCGACGACGCCCCGTCGCTGAACCTCCCGCAGCAGCGCGGTGATGGTGGTGCGCGCCTCGGGGAGCTGGTCGCTCATCAGCAGCCAGCGGAAGCGGGCCATCGCGGGCCCGTTGTGGTGGCAGGCGACGTCCGCGAACTGGGGCTCGCGCAGGGCCTTCTTGATGGTGGCGGGCGCGTCCGGGTGACCCATCAGGGTCTCCGTGGACGCCTGGA
Organism: Streptomyces sp. S6; assembly: GCF_054880855.1. Lineage (NCBI taxonomy): Bacteria > Bacillati > Actinomycetota > Actinomycetes > Kitasatosporales > Streptomycetaceae > Streptomyces > Streptomyces sp. S6. The sequence goes on from NZ_JBTYMC010000635.1 coordinate 914, forward strand.
GGGACAGCGCCATCAGCTCCGTGCGCCGGTCCTCGCCGCGCTCGGCCAGCTCGGCGGCGTGCGCGGCCTGCCGGCGGGCCTCGGGGAAGTCGCCGTCCACGACCAGGCCCCGCCAGGAGAGCTGGTAGTGGACGAGCGCGAGGAGCCCGGGGTCGTCGCCCGCGTCCGCGAGGACCTTCGGGAAGACCGCGTCGACGTCGCCGAGGGCCTGACCCGCGGACTCGATGACGACCATCCAGGCGCGCACCCGGTCGGCGGGCGCGGTGGCCCGGGTCAGGACGTCGTGCGCGATGTCCCGCGCGAAGTCGGCCTCACCTGCGGTGATCGCGTCCTCGCCCGCCTCCAGGCGGCGTTCGTCGGGGGCGGGGGAGGCGTCCGGCGGGGTGTGCCGGGCGGCCAGCAGGCCGAGGGAGGCGGCGACCGAGGGAGCACCCCGGTCCCGGGCGAGCGCTGCGGCCTCGGAGAGCCGGTCGGCGACCTGAGGGTCGGTGCCGGTGGTGGCCAGCGCGAGGTGCC
>NZ_JBTYMC010000636.1:0-1417 GCF_054880855.1 Streptomyces sp. S6
GGCACTACACCGAGGGCATCCAGAACTGGAACCCCATCTGGCCCGGCCACGGCATCCGCATCCTCCCCGGCCCGTCCTCGATGTGGTTCGACGCCCTCGGCCGCCGCCTCCTGGACCGCCCGCACCTGGCTCGGCCTGCCCGGCCTCGTCCCGGGCGCCCCCGCCGACGCCGTCCTCTACGACCGCGACCCCCGCACCGACCTCGGCGTCCTCGACCGGCCGACGGCGGTGATCCTGCGCGGACGCCGGGTCCGGCCCCGGATCTGACCCGGGGGCCAACTGCCCGTGCGGTGTGCCGAGTTCCCGGCCGGACGGGCTGCTGCGGCGGCGTCGCCCCGGGCCGGTCCGGCAACCCGGACCGCGCCGTCCGGCCGGGACAGGCGATGATGGAGGGGTGGCACAGAACACCGAAGGGCAGCTCAGAGGCCGTAGCGCCGAACTCGCCCGACTCCAGGACACCGTATCGGGCGGCAGGACCCTGCTCCTGCTCGGCGAGGCCGGCACCGGCAAGACCCGGCTGCTCACGGTCGTCGCGGACGCCGCGCGCCGCGCCGGCACCACGGTCCTGACCGCCCGGGGCAGCGAGGCGGAGGCACACCACTCCTTCGCCTCCCTCCACCAGCTCCTCCTGCCCGTCCTCGGCCACGCCGACGCCCTGCCCGACCACCAGCGCACCGCCCTGGACACCGCGTTCGGCATCACCCCCGCCGACACCCCGGCCGCCCCCACGCACCTGCGCATGGCCGTCCTCACCCTCCTCACCGAGGCCGCCCGCCACAGCCGCCTCCTCCTCGTCGCCGACGACGTCCAGCACGCCGACCGCGACTCCCTCGACGTCCTCGGCTTCGTGCTCCGCCGCACCCCCGGCATCCCCGTCCTGCTCGCCGCCCGCGGCCAGACACCCCCGGGCGGCGTCCCCGACGACCTGCCGACGCTGCTCCTCGGACCCCTCGGCGAGCGCGCCGCCGCCGAACTACTCGACGCCCAGCCGCACGCCCCCACCGGCCGCGCCCGCAGCGAACTCCTGCGCCAGGCCCACGGCAACCCCCTCGCCGTCATCGAACTGTCCCGCGCCGCGGAGAACTGCGTCCTGCCCGGCGGCGGCCTCCCGCAGCCCGAACGCATCCAGCGCCTGTACGCGGCCCGCCTGCCCGCCCTCCCCGACACCACCCGCCGCCTGCTCCTGTACGCGGCGGCCTCCCAGTACGACGACCTCGTCACCGTCATGGACGCCGCCGGCGCCGGGGGAGACCTCACGGCCTGGGCCCCCGCCGAAGAGGCCGGCCTCGTCACGGTCGCCGACGGCCGCGTCCTGTTCCGCCACCCCCTGGCCCGCGCCGGCTGCTACCACGCCGCCCCCGCGCACGAACGCCAGCGCGCCCACCGCGACCTCGCCGCCGCCCTCACCGACGACCCC
>NZ_JBTYMC010000637.1:0-1414 GCF_054880855.1 Streptomyces sp. S6
CTGAGACCTGATGCCGAGCCGATTGTGGTGAAGTGGATGATCCTATGCTGTCGAGAAAAGCCTCTAGCGAGTTTCATGGCGGCCCGTACCCTAAACCGACTCAGGTGGTCAGGTAGAGAATACCGAGGCGTTCGGGTGAACTATGGTTAAGGAACTCGGCAAAATGCCCCCGTAACTTCGGGAGAAGGGGGGCCATCACTGGTGAGGGAACTTGCTTCCTGAGCTGGGGGTGGCCGCAGAGACCAGCGAGAAGCGACTGTTTACTAAAAACACAGGTCCGTGCGAAGCCGTAAGGCGATGTATACGGACTGACGCCTGCCCGGTGCTGGAACGTTAAGGGGACCGGTTAGTCACATTTCGGTGTGGCGAAGCTGAGAACTTAAGCGCCAGTAAACGGCGGTGGTAACTATAACCATCCTAAGGTAGCGAAATTCCTTGTCGGGTAAGTTCCGACCTGCACGAATGGCGTAACGACTTCTCGACTGTCTCAACCATAGGCCCGGTGAAATTGCACTACGAGTAAAGATGCTCGTTTCGCGCAGCAGGACGGAAAGACCCCGGGACCTTTACTACAGTTTGATATTGGTGTTCGGTTCGGCTTGTGTAGGATAGCTGGGAGACTGTGAAGCTTGTACGCCAGTACAGGTGGAGTCGTCGTTGAAATACCAGTCTGGTCGTGCTGGATGTCTAACCTGGGTCCGTGATCCGGATCAGGGACAGTGTCTGATGGGTAGTTTAACTGGGGCGGTTGCCTCCTAAAGAGTAACGGAGGCGCCCAAAGGTTCCCTCAGCCTGGTTGGTAATCAGGTGTTGAGTGTAAGTGCACAAGGGAGCTTGACTGTGAGACCGACGGGTCGAGCAGGGACGAAAGTCGGGACTAGTGATCCGGCGGTGGCTTGTGGAAGCGCCGTCGCTCAACGGATAAAAGGTACCCCGGGGATAACAGGCTGATCTTCCCCAAGAGTCCATATCGACGGGATGGTTTGGCACCTCGATGTCGGCTCGTCGCATCCTGGGGCTGGAGTCGGTCCCAAGGGTTGGGCTGTTCGCCCATTAAAGCGGTACGCGAGCTGGGTTTAGAACGTCGTGAGACAGTTCGGTCCCTATCCGCTGCGCGCGCAGGAACATTGAGAAGGGCTGTCCCTAGTACGAGAGGACCGGGACGGACGAACCTCTGGTGTGCCAGTTGTTCTGCCAAGGGCATGGCTGGTTGGCTACGTTCGGGAGGGATAACCGCTGAAAGCATCTAAGCGGGAAGCCTGCTTCGAGATGAGTGTTCCCACCTCCTTGAGAGGGTAAGGCTCCCAGTAGACGACTGGGTTGATAGGCCAGATCTGGAAGCCCTGTAAGGGGTGGAGGTGACTGGTACTAATAGGCCGAGGGCTTGTCCTCAGTTGCTCGCGTCCACTGTGTT
>NZ_JBTYMC010000638.1:0-1399 GCF_054880855.1 Streptomyces sp. S6
GGAACCGCGCGAGCGCGAGCCCCGCGAGCCGCGCCGGCGCAGCGCCAACCCGATGCGCATCCCGGGGCTCGGCTGCCTCAAGGGCTGCCTCTTCACGATCGTCATCCTGTTCGTCGCGGGCTGGCTGATCTGGGAGTTCTCGCCGCTCCAGGGCTGGATCGGGTCCGGGAAGGGCTACTGGGACCAGCTGACCGACTGGTTCCACACGGTCACCGGGTGGTTCGACAACGTGGGCGGCTGACCGGCGAGTCTGGGGATTTGTCGACATCCGGCGGGTGATTTCCGCCTCCGCTGCGGAGGTTGGCTCCCCGGGCGCGTACGTTGTCTGCAACACGCGTCGGTAGGAGCAGTCTTGGCACGGAAGATCGGCAGCCGGTACACCGCCCACCAGATCCTCGGGCGGGGCAGCGCCGGCACGGTGTGGCTCGGTGAGGGTCCCGAGGGGCCCGTGGCGATCAAGCTGCTGCGCGAGGACCTCTCGTCGGACGAGGAACTGGTCGGACGGTTCGTCCAGGAGCGCACGGCACTGCTCGGGCTCTCCCACCCGAACGTCGTCTCCGTACGGGACCTGGTGGTCGACGGCAACGACCTCGCGCTTGTCATGGACCTCGTCCGCGGCACGGACCTGCGCACACGCCTGGACCGCGACCGGCGGCTCTCGCCCGAGGCGGCCGTCGCGATCGTCGCGGACATCGCCGAAGGACTCGCCGCCGCGCACGCGGCAGGGGTCGTACACCGCGACGTGAAGCCCGAGAACGTCCTCCTGGACATGCAGGGGCCCCTCGGGCCCGGCGGGTCCCACCAGGCGCTCCTGACGGACTTCGGCGTCGCGAAGCTGATCGACACGCCGAAGCGCACCAAAGCCACGAAGATCATCGGAACACCCGACTACCTGGCCCCCGAGATAGTCGAAGGACTCCCCCCGCGCGCGTCCGTCGACATCTACGCCCTCGCGACGGTCCTCTACGAACTCCTCGCCGGCTTCACCCCCTTCGGCGGCGGCCACCCCGGAGCCGTCCTGCGCCGGCACGTCACCGAGTCCGTCGCACCCCTCCCCGGCATCCCCGACGAACTGTGGCAGCTCCTCGTGCAGTGCCTCGCCAAGGCGCCCGCCTCGCGCCTGCGCGCCTCCGAGCTGGCCGCGCGCCTGCGGGAGCTGCTGCCGTCCCTCGCCGGCATGCCGCCCCTGGACGTCGACGAACCCGAGACCGAGCCCGCGGAGACGGCCGAGGACGACACGGAGGCGGACGCCGCCCCCCGCAGCGCCGTCCGCCGGGGCGCCGTCCCGCTCGTGCCCGGCGCCAAGCCCGACTCCAACCGCGACACCCACACCTCGATGCGCGTGCCCGCCGCCGACGAGCTCGCGGGGGGCGCGCACGGCACCGCGCGCGTGCCCCCC
>NZ_JBTYMC010000639.1:0-1394 GCF_054880855.1 Streptomyces sp. S6
GCGCCGGGTTCGACGGCCCGCACGCGCGCGTGGGTGCGCAATTCGACGCCGAGGTCGGCGTACCAGGCGGTCATGGGCGCGGCGACCTCGGGCGGCAGGGCACCCGCGAGGGGCCGGTCGGCGGCCTCGACGACGGTGACCGTACAGCCCGCCTCGCGCGCGGCGGTGGCGAACTCCGCGCCGATCCAGCCGGCGCCGACGACCACGACGTCGTGCCGGCCGGCGAGGACGGGCCGCAGGCGTTCCGCGTCGTCGAGGGTGCGCAGGAGGTGGACGCCGGGGACACCCTCGGTGCCGGGCAGGAGGATCGGTTCGGCGCCGGTGGCGAGGACGAGGGCGTCGTAGGGCAGGGGGCCGGCGTCCGTGTCGAGGACGTGCTCCCCGGGGTGGACCGCGAGGGCCTCGCGGCCGAGGAGGAGGTCGATGCCGAGGGCGGTGAAGTCGATGTCGAAGGCCGAGCCGTCGGTCTTGCCGAGGAGGACGGCCTTGGAGAGCGGCGGGCGGTCGTAGGGCTGGTGGGGTTCCGCGCCGATGACGGTGACCGTGCCGGTGAAGCCCTGTTCGCGCAGGGCCACCGCCGTCTGCACCCCGGCCATGCCCGCGCCGACGACGACCACGCGCGGGGTGCCTGCTTCCTGCGTCTGCTCGCTCACTCGATCACCTTAGACACGTGACGGCGGGTCAGTCAGGGGGCGGTTTCGGTGACCTGCTCCACAACGCTCGTGCCGGTGCCTTCCCCGGACTCCCACTCCCACGTCTCGTCGAGGCGCAGGCGGCCGTCCGGGAGGGTGACGACGGCCGAGGCGCAGTGGCCGGAGGCGGTCGTCCCGTCGGTGCGCAGCTGGACGTACCGGAAGTCGATCCGGTCGCCCGCGCGCGTGCCGACGAGGTGGCCGCGGACGATGTCGCCGCCCGCGTAGTCGGCCCAGATCACGCCGTCGGCCTCGTGGTACGTGAAGCGGGTGCCGGTGCCCACCTGGCCGGGGGCCTGGTCGGAGACGGGGGCGAAGACGAGGCCGTCCAGGGTCGCGGGCGTCAACTGAGGCTCCCTTTACGAGGTGAGGGGGGTGCGGGCTAGGGTGGGTGACCAACGTAAAGCACTCGCGGGAGCCTGGACGCACCGGGCTGAGAGGGAGGCTGGCCGGCCTCCGACCGTACGAACCTGATCCGGGTCATGCCGGCGAAGGGAGGGGCTGGACGCCCATGCCGTCTACGCGTCCGTGTGACGTCCTCGTGGTCGGGGGCGGGATCATCGGCCTGGTCACCGCCTGGCGGGCCGCACAGCGCGGTCTGCGGGCCGCCGTGCTGGACTCGAACGTGAGGTGGCTGAACACGTCGAACGCCGTCAGCTCGTTCAGCAGCAGCCAGCCCCGGTCCCGCAGCGCGGCCTTCGC
>NZ_JBTYMC010000640.1:0-1376 GCF_054880855.1 Streptomyces sp. S6
GTGCGGTCCGGCCCGACCCCGGCCCGCGCGGACCGCCGCCATGAGTCGGCGACCACCCGGCGCACCGGCTGCGCGACCGTCCAGGCCGCCGTGAACGTCTCGTGCGCCCGCCGCAGCGTACGGACCCGCTCGGCGGGGTCGGCCCCGGGTTCCAGGGCCACCCAGAGATCGGTCAACTCGGCCTCCCGGAAAGTGGATCGAGCGGCGCTGGGCGCCGGGCGTGCGTGCGGCCATCGTCACTCCGGGGGCGCACGCCGACAACCGTCCCGGCACCATGAGCTCAGACCTGGGCGACGAGTCTCATGTACCGCGCCCAGTCCCAGTCACGGCCCGGGTCCGTGTGGTCGCTGCCCGGCACCTCGTAGTGGCCGATGACGTGAGCCCGGTCCTTGGGGATCCCGTACCGGTCGCACACCGTCGCGGTGAGCCGCGCGGACCGCTCGTACAGCGCGTCCGTGAAATACGCCGGCCGGTCCACCCAGCCCTCGTGCTCGATCCCCACACTGCGCGTGTTGTACTCCCAGTTCCCCGCGTGCCAGGCGATGTCGGCCTCCCGCACGCACTGCGCGACCTGGCCGTCCGCCGACCGCACCACGTAGTGCGCGGACACCCGCTTCTTGGGGTTCTGGAAGATCGTCAGAGCCTTGTCGAACGACGTCTGCGTGACGTGGACGACCACGAGGTCGACGGGATACCGCTGCGAAGGCCGGTCGGAGACGGTGTAGTTGGCCGCGACGGCGGGTGCCCACAGCGCCGACGGATAGTCGGCCGCCTGCGTCCGCGCCCCCGCTCTCGGCTCGGGCAGCACCACGGCCGAGGCCGCCGCCAGCGCGGCACCTTTCAGCAGCTGCCGGCGGCCGGGGAGAGGACTGGCTCGGTCCATACAAGGCCCTTCTTTCCGGCGAGGGTGGGGAGTTCGACGCCCGCCGCTGCGGTGCGTGTGATCACACCGTACGGCGGCCGGGGAACCCGGAAGAGGGCACTTCGGGAATCTGTGGACAGAAGCGGGGCCTGTGGAGAACCCCTTCACCCGAAGGGGGTAATTCCGCATCGCCGCAAGGGAGTTGTCCACAGAGGGGATCGTTTCCGCACGCCTGGCGGTCCGACAGTCATACCGCCCCCGCCCCGACCCCCACCGGATCGTCCAGCACCCCCCGCACCACGGAATGCGCCGCCCCCAGCAGCGGCCCCTCGGACCCCAGCCGCGACACCGACACCGGACACACCGGCCCCGCCGCCCGCCGCCCCAACTCCGCCTCCAGCGACGGCAGCAGCCACGGCGCGAGCCCGGCCAGCGCCCCGCCGAGGACGACCCCGTCCGGGTCCAGCAGATTGACCGCCCCGGTGAGCGCGATCCCGAACGCCGTCCCCGCCTC
>NZ_JBTYMC010000641.1:0-1375 GCF_054880855.1 Streptomyces sp. S6
CGGCCCGCTCCCGGATCCCGCGCAGCCCGCTGCCCCGCCCCGCGCCGGGTGTCCGCGCGGTCAGCGGATTGCGCACCTCAAGGCGCAGGACGTCCGCCTCGACCCCCACCCGGACCCGCACCGGCACGGGCCCCGCATGCCGCAGGACGTTCGTCAGCGCCTCCTGGAGGATGCGGTAGCTCTCCCGGGACACCGGCCCCGGCACCCGCTCCAGCGGCCCCGACACCTCCGCGTCCACCACGGCCCCCGACGCCCGCGCCGACTCCAGGAGCCGGTCCGCCTCGGCGAGCGTCGGCCGCGCGCCCGGCGGACGCTCCGACTCCCGCAACACCCCGAGCACCCGCTCCAGATCCTCCAGCGCCGTCCGCCCCGTCTCCTCGATCGCCTCCAACGCCCGCGAGGTGAACGCCGGATCACCGGCCACCTTCGCGGCACCCGCCTGCATGACCGCGACCGTCAGCGCGTGCCCGATCGAGTCGTGCAGCTCCCGCGCGATCCGCGTGCGCTCCAGCAGCCGCTCCGTACGCTCCTCCAGCGCCGCGAGCCGCTCGGCGGCGGAAGGACCGAGCAGCGCGCGGGCGGCGGCCGTGACGAGCAGACCGAGGCCCACGACGGCGCCGTACAGCGCGAGGAGGGCAAGCGGGACCAGCAGGGCGTACGCCCCGTGCGGGGACAGCACGCCGAGGACCGGGACGTCCTCCGCGTACCCGAGCGCCAGGCGGACCAGGGTGTACGCCGCCATCAGGGCCCACGTGCACGTGAGGGTGGCCAACAGCCCCAACGCGAGGCGCACTTCGAGCCAGACGACCGTCCGCAGCCGGTCCCGCCAGGTCGCCGACGGGGCGATCGAGAACCCGGGGTCCTCCTCGCCCGGCGTCAGCATCCACCGCGCCTGCACACCCTCACCCGTCCGCACCCCCGCGACCAGCCCGGCCGGGATCACGAACAGCGCGACCAGCCAGGGCCGGTGGGGATCGATGAACATCCACAGGCTCACCACGAGCATCGGCACCCACAGATGCAGGAGCCGTGTGTACGTCGTCCCCCGCAGCAGCGGGCGCAGGAACCGGGCCATACGGACATCGTGACAGCCGCCACCGACAACGGGCCTCCCCCGAGCGAGGGAGACGGTTCCCACGCCCGGGGGAAGCCCCTGAGCAGGCAGTACCCCGACAGTGGTGGACATGACCAGCATCGACGTCCGCGACCTGACCAAGGTCCACGGCACCCGCCGCGCCGTGGACGGTCTCACCTTCAGCGTCCCGCCGCCGTGTGGTCCCCCCAGTGGGGCGTCCCGCGCCAGATCCAGGCGTGCCCCGCCTGCGCGCAGCGGGTGCAGACCACGCCCCCGCCCTACTACGCGCCGCAGGCCGGA
>NZ_JBTYMC010000642.1:0-1373 GCF_054880855.1 Streptomyces sp. S6
GCGGGCGTCGGCGCCGCGTTCCAGCACCAGCACGCCCGCCCCCTCGGCGGCCACGAACCCGTCCCGGTCCACGTCGAACGGGCGGGACGCGCCGTCCGGGTCGTCCTCCCGGCCGGACAACGCGCCCATCTGCGCGAACCCCGCCATCACCAGCGGCGTGATCATCGCCTCGCTGCCGCCGGCCACCACGATGTCGCAGCGGTCCAGGGCGAGCAGGTCACGGGCCGTGCCCACGGCGGTCGCCCCGGATGCGCAGGCCGTCGCCACCACCAGGTTCGGGCCCGTGGCGCCCAGCGTGATCGCGAGCTGCCCGGCCAGCATGTTCGGCAACTGCATCGGCAGCAGCAGGGGCGACACCCGCCGGGCCTGCTCGGTGAGCAGCACCCGGTGCTGCTCCTCCACGGTGCCCGGACCGCCGTCGGCCGACCCCATCACCACACCGACCCGGGCGCCGTCCCAGGACGCCGGGTCGAGCCCGGCGTCCGCCACCGCCTCCTGCGCCGCCACCAGGGCGAACTGCACGAACCTGTCCAGCCGCAGGGCACGCCGGGCACCGAGGAGGGTGTCGGCGCAGAACCCCGGCACCCGGGAGGACAGCCGTACCGGGTTTCCCGCCAGCGCCGGGTCGACGGCCGCCGTCGGCCGCCCGGCGCGCACCGCCTCCCAGCTGTCGGCGGTGCACGTCCCGGCGGGCGTCACCAGTCCCACACCGGTGACCGCGATGTCCGCGCCGACGGTCATACCGCCGCGCTCCGCTCCTCCATCAGCTTGGCCATGTCGCCGACGGTGGCCGCTTCCAGCAGCTCGTCGTCGCTGATGGCCAGGCCCAGTTCCTTCTCCAGCACCAGCGACAGCTCCACCACGGCGAGCGAGTCCAGCTCGATGTCCTCGCGCGTGGCGTCGGGGACCACGATCTCGGGGGTCACCTTGAGCTTGCTGACCAGCATTTCCTTCAATGTCTCGAACACGGTGTCTCCTTTGGATGTGTGTGTGCGACGAGGTTCAGAGAGAGGTGACCTCGGGCCAGACCAGCGCGGTCGCCCCCCAGGCCAGACCGCCGCCGAACGCGGTCGCCAGCAACCGGTGACCGGCTTTGAGCGTGCCCTCGGCGGCGGCCTGCGCGAGCAGCACCGCGAGGGACGCGCCCCCGGTGTTGCCCACGTGCTCGATGTTGGACAGCCGCCGCTCCGGCGCGATGCCCAGATCGTCGGCGACGGTGGCCAGGATCCGGGCGTTGGCCTGGTGCGCGGCGAACCGGTCGGCGTCCTGCGGGCCCGCCCAGCCGGCCGCCTCGGCGGCCAGCCGCGACGACTCGGTCATCCGGGCCACGGCGTGCCGGTACACCTCGCGGCCCGCCATCCGGAAGTACTCCT
>NZ_JBTYMC010000643.1:0-1365 GCF_054880855.1 Streptomyces sp. S6
CCGAGCTGCTGCGGCGGGCCGGGGTGCCGCGCAGCGCGCTGCGTGCGGTCGGGGTGGGGACGCCGGGGATCGTGGAGGCGGACGGGACGGTCCGGCTGTGCTCCGCGCTGCCGGGGTGGACGGGGCTGCGGCTCGGTGAGCGGCTGACCCGGTCGTTCCGGTGTCCTGTGCTGGTGGAGAACGACGCCAACGCGGCGGCGGTGGGCGAGCACTGGAAGGGCGCCGCGGTCGACTCCGACGACGTGGTGCTGGTGCTGGCGGGGTTGAGTCCGGGGGCGGGGTCGCTGATCGGGGGGCGGCTGCACCGGGGGTACAGCGGGGCGGCGGGGGAGATCGGGGCGTGGCATCTGCTGGGGCGTGAGGTGACGCCGGAGGCGCTGCTGTCCACGACCGACGAGCCGTTGCCGCCGCTGGACGACGGGGCGGTGACGGCCGTCTTCTCTCGGGCGGTCGACGGTGATCCCGGTTCCCGCGCGGCCGTCGACCGGTTCTTCCGGCGTCTGGTGCACGACGTGTCGGCGCTCGTCCTCGCGCTGGACCCCGAGCTGGTCGTCATCGGCGGGTCCACGGCGGGGCTCGGCCCTCTCCTCGGCCCCCTGCGCGACGAGCTCGCCCGTTACTGCCTGCGCCCGCCCGAGGTCGCCCTCTCGGTCCTGGGCGAGGCCGCCGTGGCGAGGGGGGCGCTGCGGCTGGCTCTGGACCATGTGGAGGAGCAGTTGTTCGCGGTGGAGGGGACGGTGACGGGGCGGCGACGGGCGTTCACCTGACCTGTTGTACGTCCTGACCGGTGAACGCGGGGCGCGTGCGGAGAGTTCCGGGCGTCCCTGTTTCCGGAATGCCGGAGGCCGGAATTCCGGAAACAGGGGGCCGGAAACCGCTACGCGGCCCCCTCCGTGATCTCCACCCGCCCCGACTCCCCGAACGTCAGTCGGCACGTGTCAGCGCGGTACGTCGCGACGGACAGCGCCGCGATGCGGGCCGGCGTCGTGAAGTGCGTGGTGACCACCAGGACCGGCGCCCCGGGGAGCCGGTCGAGCTGTTTGGCGTCGTCCGCGCGGGCGGAGCCGAGTTCGACGGAGCGGTTTCGCGCGGTCAGGTCGAGCTGCTGGAGCTCACGCAGCACGGCACGCGCGTGTGCGGCGCCGGGGAGGGTGTCCGCGGTCAGGCCGGGGACGGAGGTCTCGGGGACGTAGAGGAGTTCGGCGGCCACGGGATGGCCGTGGGAGACGCGGGAGCGGCGGACGACGTGGACGGCCGTCTCGCGCGGGAGGCCGAGGGCGTCGGCGACGGCTGCCGGGGGTGCGCTCAGCTCGCTGCCCGCGGGCTGCCAGGTGTCGTCCGGGCCGGGCCAGGGCGTCCCCTCGG
>NZ_JBTYMC010000644.1:0-1357 GCF_054880855.1 Streptomyces sp. S6
CGGCGGATCGGCATGGCCGCCCTCGGCGTCGCCCTGGCCGTCCCGCTGCTGCCGATCCCCGCGATCCAGGGCGGTCTGCTCGGCGAGACGGGCGCGGGCATCGGCGCGGGTTCGGGCGGCGGGGGGACGATCTCCGCGGTCAACCCTCTGGTGTCCCTGCGCGACAGCCTGAACATCGACCAGGACCGCACGGTCCTGACGGTCCGTACGAACTCCAGCAACCTGTCGGACATGTACCTGCGGATCGTCTCCCTGGACGACTTCGACGGCACCACCTGGCGCCCGTCCCGCAAGCGCATCCAGGAGGTCCCCAAGGACTTCCCGACCCCGGTGGGCCTGCGCTCCTCCGTGAAGCGCACGGAGGTCAGCACACAGATCACGGCCGCCGGCTGGTACGCCCAGGACTGGCTGCCGATGCCGTACCCGCCGAGCGGGGTGCAGATCAAGGGGAACTGGCGGTTCGAGCCGGAGGGCATGACCCTGGTCGGCGACCACGGCCAGAACACCCGCGGTCTGACGTACCAGGTCAACAGCCTGGAGGTGCGGCCGACGGCGGAGCAGCTGGCGGCGGCGCCCCCGGCCCGCGCGTCGATCCTGAACGACTACACCGAAGTACCGCCCTCGCTCCCCCAGGTGGTGTGGCGGGAGGCCCGCGAGATCACCCGCGGCGCCGGGACGGACTACGCGAAGGCGGTCGCCCTCCAGGACTACTTCGCGGTGACGGGCGGCTTCCAGTACGACACCCAGGTCGAGGTCGGCTCGGGCCCGGACGCGATCGCCCGCTTCCTGCGGGACAAGCAGGGGTTCTGCGTCCACTACTCGTTCGCGATGGCGGCCATGGCCCGCACGCTGGGCATCCCGGCGCGGGTCGCGGTCGGTTTCGCGCCGGGCACCCCGCAGGGCAACGGCACGGTCCAGGTGAGCCTGAAGGACGCGCACGCCTGGCCGGAGCTGTACTTCGAGGGCATCGGCTGGACCCGCTTCGAGCCGACGCCGACGCGGGGTTCGACCCCGGAGTACACACTGCCGGACACGGGGGACACCGCGACCCCGGTCATCCCGGAGAACCCGGCCACGGCGAGCGCGGCTCCGTCCTCGGCGCCCTCCGCGAGCGCGAGCTGCTCCTCGGCCCAGCGCAAGGAGAACGGCTGCGCGAGCACGGCCCCGGTGGACCGGTCGGCGGACGGCGGCGGGGGCACCCCCTGGTACCGGGTGGCCTGGTGGTCGCTGCTGGCCGTGCTGGTGATCGCGGTCCCGCTGCTGCCGATGCTGTGGCGCCTGCGCCGCCGGTCGATCCGGCTCGCGTCGGCACGGCACACGGGCGCGGGCGACGGCCCGCCCGGGGACCGTCCGGGAC
>NZ_JBTYMC010000645.1:0-1348 GCF_054880855.1 Streptomyces sp. S6
GCGCATCCTGCGGCTGCTGCTGGAGCAGCCCCGGACCAGTGTGCGGGAGTACGCGCGGATCCTCGGGGTCGCCCGGGGCACGCTCCAGGCGCGGCTCGACCGGCTGGAGCGCGTGGAGGCGGAGGTGCTCGAACTGACCAACCGGGAGCGGGCGAGGGCCGGGCTCAGGGCACTGTCGTCGGACGGCCCTCTGGCGCGCGCGGCGCGCGCGTACTGCGTCGACATGGCGGCCCGCGCGTTCTATGCGCACACCTCTCCGGAGGGCACCCAGCCCTGGGACCGGGCAGCGGCGGCGGGGTCCGGGAAACGGTCGATCGGGGAGAACATCGCCTGCGGCCAGCGCTCGCCCGCCGAGGTGGTGGACGGCTGGATGAACAGCCCGGGACATCGGGCCAACATCCTGAAGCCGGATTTCACGCACCTCGGCGTCGGCTTCGCGGGCGGCGGCCCCTCGGGGACGTACTGGACGCAGCTATTCGGCGCCTGAATTTCTCGCACACGCTTTCCCCGCACCCCCGCCGCTTTGAATGAAAGACAGATTCACCCCGGAAATCGCGGTTCCTTTGAACGCACCGCGCCCCGCGCGCCGTACCACTGTCAAAGGGAGACAGACTCCGGGGGTTCAGCGAGGGATGACCATGGTCAAGGCGCACGTCTCCACGCACGAGTTGATCGCCGGCAGATACCTCCTCCTCGACGTCGTCCAGCGCGAGACGAACCGCGTCAGCTGGTACGGCCAGGACGCGGAGGACGGGCGGCCGTGTCTCGTCACGCGGATCGGACTGCCGGAAGGCACCTCCGAGGAGGACGGGCGGCACGCCGCGCAGGGGGTGCGGCGCATGGCGGCGACGATGACCCGGCTGTGCCCGGGACGGATCGCGGCGGTGCTCGACACGATCGCGGAGGACGGTTCGCTGTGGACCGTCACCGAGTGGATCGACGGCCTGCCGCTCGGCCAACTGATCGACCAGCAGGGCTCGTTCCACCCCGCGCGGGCGGCGGCGATCGCCCTGGAGGTGCTGGACGTCCTGGAGGCGGCGCACGGCGAGGGCATCACGCACGGCGAGCTGAGCCCGGGGCAGATCTTCGTCCGGGACCGGGGCCCCGTCGTCCTCACCGGGTTCGGCCTGGTCGGCGCGACGCTCGCACCCCGGGTCGCCGCCCCGTCGTACGCCTCGCCGGAACAGGCCCGTGACGAGCGGATCGGCCCGGCGGCGGATCTGTGGGCGCTGGGCGCGATCCTGTACACGCTCCTGGAGGGGCGGCCCCCGTTCCGGGAGCGGGACCGGCCCGACGCGACCCTGCGGGGTGTGGACCGGCTTCCGCTGCGCGCGCCGGTGCGTGCCGG
>NZ_JBTYMC010000646.1:0-1343 GCF_054880855.1 Streptomyces sp. S6
CTGCTGACCGGGCTGACCTGGGCGGTCGCCGCGGGCGCGGTGCGCGGCGGACCGGCCGAGGCCCTCTCGGGGCCGCTCACCTCGCACCGGATCGCCTTGTGGCACGAGGCGCTGGACCTGGCCGAGCGGCACCCGGGCCTCGGCACGGGTCCCGGCAGCTTCGGCGACCTGAGCGCGACGGCCGCGACAGCGCCCCTCTCCGACGGCCGCCCCCACTCCGCGCCCCTGCAACTGGCCGCCGAACAGGGTGTCGTCGGCGTCCTCCTGCTGGCCGTCGCCTTCGCCTGGCTCCTGCACGCCCTGTGGCGCTCCCCGCGTCCCACCCCGGTCGTCCTCACGGCGGGCGCCGCCCTCACCGCGCTGGCCGCCCTCGCCCTCGTCGGCAACGTCCTCAGCTTCACGACCGTCTCGGTGGGCGCGGGTCTCCTGGCGGGCGTGGCGACGGCCCGCCCGCTGCCGGAGGGGGCGCGGGGGCCGGGCGGGGTGGTGCGGTCGTACGAGGGGGACGCCGCGCGCTGAGGTCACCCCACGCGCACGTACCTCTCGACAACCGTCAGTGCGCCACCCCGGGGCCCACCGGCCGCAGCCGGTCCCTGATGACCCGTACGGCCGCCTCCGCGTCGTCCACGGTGATCGTGAACGTGTGCCCGTCCCACAGCCGCAGCACGACTCCTTCGCCGCGGCGGACGACGACGGCGGTGCCCTTCTCGGGGCGCCACCGGTAGCCCCAGCCGCCCCAGTGCCGGGGCGTGACGTGGGGGTCGAAGGCGGCGTCGGCGACCTCGGCGAGGGGGATGCGGCGGCGCGGCAGCCCCATGTGGCCGCAGCGCACCTCCAGGCAGTCGCGGTCGACTCTGAGGCCGACGTGGAGGAAGGCGAGGGTGCCGAAGAGGACGAGGAGACCGGCGGCGATGCAGCCGACCACGGACATCGCGAGCGCGGCCACGCCGGACGTCCAGGCGGAGTCCACGGCCAGTTCGATGCCGAGCGCCAGGCAGGCGGCGCCGGCGAGCGCGGGCAGCCACTGGAAGCGGTTCGTGGCCCGTCCGGTCCACACGTCCGGGAGCGGGGTCTTCTCGTCGCGGGGGTGGTCCCTCATGTCTACGAGGTTACTCACGTTTCGCCCGTCGGGGAGGGCGTCCCACAGAGTGGCTGCTCCGGGTGGGGGGCGTACGCGGCCGGCGCTTCTAGGAGGCCGCTGTCGGGACCGGGAGGGCGCGTCCCTCCGCGTAGGCGAACGCGGCGTCCGGGAGGACGCCTTCGCGGCCGTTGAGGAGGACGGTCAGGCCGCCGGTGGCGGGCGTGCCGGATGCGGGTGCGGCGCCGATGCGGCGCAGCGCCTG
>NZ_JBTYMC010000647.1:0-1342 GCF_054880855.1 Streptomyces sp. S6
TGTTGTCTTTCCGGGCGTGATCGGTGCGTTTCCGCTGGTCGGGGATAGGAGTGGTGGTTCCGTGGGAGTGGTGGCCTGTCGGGTCGTCGTTCCCCGGGAGGTCGCGGATGCCGTCGGTTGTCGGACTGTTGGAACAGCACGAGCTCGCCGCTCGTCGTCGGGTCGACGGGCTGCGGGAGGAGGCCGACCGCATCCAGGCCGAGCTGGCTGTGGCCGAGCAGGAATGGCAGGAGTGGGCGATTGCCCGCAGGCGGGTCGACACGGTGCTGGCTCCGGACGGCGGCGACACGGCCGGCGCAAAGACCACTGGCGATCGGCGGGATGCGGACGCGCCGACGGAACCCCGGGACGCGGCGAAGGCGAAGTCGCAGGTGCCGGTGTGGCGCCAGGGGCTGACCTGGTCGGTACTGTCGGTGGACTACCAGCGCATCCTCACGGCGCTCGCGGACCGGGACCGGCTCCGTCAAGGGCCGTTGACCTGCCAGGAGATGGCCGCATTGTTCGGCATGGACGTGGTGCCGGCGCGGGTGGAGGCACTGCGGTCGAAGGCGAAACGCCTGGTCGCGAGGGGTTGGCTGGCCGAGCGGCAGCCGGGCCGGTTCACCCTCGCGGCAGGCGTGAGCGGGCCAGGCGGCGTGTCATGAGCCCGGTCATCGACCAGTAGACCATCGCCTCGGCGGTGGTGGTGCGCCGCTCGAAGTCGCGCACCAGACGGCGGCTTCGCATCAGGTGGGCGAAGAGGCGCTCGACGATCCACCGCTTGGGCAGCACCACGAAGCCCTTCTGGTCGTCACTGCGTCTGACGATCGTCAGGACCAGGGTGAACGTGGCCAGGCAGTACTCGACGAGGCCGCCGGTGTAGCCGCCGTCGGCCCAGACCAGTTCGAGGCGGTGGTGGGCGCCTGCGACCTGCCCGAGCAGGACCTGGGCGGCGGCGCGGTCGCCGGTGTCCGCGGCGGTGACCATCACGCCCAGCAGCAGACCGAGCGTGTCGACCACGACGTGCCGCTTACGGCCGTTGACCAGCTTGCCGCCGTCGAAGCCCCGGCTGTCCGCGCCGACGACGGCGTCCGCCTTGACGGACTGCGAATCGATCACCGCTGCCGTCGGCTGCGCATCCCGCCCCGCCTCCTCGCGGACCCTCGCGCGCAACCGGTCGTGGAACTGCTTGACCAGCAAGTTGTCGCGCCAGCGGCGGAAGAACGCGTAGATCCGGTCCCACGGCGGGAAGTCGACGGGCATCGCCCGCCACTTGATCCCGTTGTCCACGAGATACCGGATCGCATCGAGTATCGCCCGGTGGCAGTACACCTCCGGCCGGCCGCCCCGGCCGCGCATCCAG
>NZ_JBTYMC010000648.1:0-1338 GCF_054880855.1 Streptomyces sp. S6
CAGCCCCGGCCCGCCCCGCCCCGCGTCCGGCACCCGTCCGGCGGCCCCGGGATCGGCCAGATCCCGACGGCGCACCTCCCGGCCCGGCCCGGGTGATTCGGATACCCGCGCGAAGGGGAAGGCGTTCACCATGAGCAACCACGACCCGGCGGACCACGCGGGGCACTCCCACGGGGTGACGGCCGACGCCGACCGGCGCTGGCTGGCCGCCGCCCTCGCCCTCATCACGGTGTTCATGGCCGCCGAGGTCGTCGTCGGCGTCCTGGCCCGCTCCCTGGCCCTGATCTCCGACGCGGCGCACATGCTCACCGACGCCGTGTCGATCGTCCTCGCGCTCGTCGCGATGCGCCTGTCGGCCCGGCCCGCGCGCGGCGGCTTCACCTACGGCCTCAAACGCGCCGAGATCCTCTCCGCCCAGGCCAACGGGCTGACCCTGCTCCTGCTCGGCGCCTGGCTGGCCTACGAGGCGGTGCGCCGGCTGATCGACCCGCCCGACGTCGAGGGCGGCCTGATGCTGGCCACCGCGCTCGCCGGCATCGCCGTCAACGTCGCCGCCGCTTGGTGCATCTCGAAGGCCAACCGCAGCTCCCTGAACGTCGAGGGCGCCTACCAGCACATCCTCAACGACCTGTTCGCGTTCATCGGCACCGCGATCGCCGCGCTCGTCGTTGTCCTCACCGGGTTCACCCGAGCCGACCCCATCGCCACCCTCGTCGTCGTCGCGCTCATGTGGAAGGCGGGCTACGGGCTGGTCCGCGACTCGGGCCGGATCTTCCTGGAGGCGGCGCCCGTCGGCCTCGACCCCGACGCGATCGGCGACGAACTCGCGGCCCGCCCCGGCGTCGTCGAGATCCACGACCTGCACCTGTGGACGATCACCTCCGGTGAACCCGCGCTGTCCGCGCACGTCCTCGTCACCCCCGGCGGCGACTGCCACGCCGTGCGCCGCGACCTCCAGCACGTCCTGCGCGACCACCACCGCATCACCCACACCACCCTCCAGGTCGACCACCTCGGAGAGGACCTCCCGGACGCCGGTCTGCTCGGCCTCGCCGACCCCGACGGCCACTGCGACGACGCCCACGGCCCGGTCCACCGCCCGGGACCCCACACGCACTGACCGCTTGTAGCCCGCCGATGAACGCGGGACGCGCGGCACTCAACAACCTCACATTCGGGTCCCGCAGGGCAGACCGCGCCGGACGGAACTGCCATGCTCGGGGCCCCGAAGGAGGTGGCTGTGACCTTCACCACACCATCCGCCGAGGCCGCGCCCGCCGCTCTGACGACGGCGGGCCGCCTCGCCGACCTCGCCGCCCGCACCCGGCACGCGCAGGC
>NZ_JBTYMC010000649.1:0-1314 GCF_054880855.1 Streptomyces sp. S6
GCGACGTCCCCGCCTGCGCCCCGCTCCCCACGATCCGCGCCACGAGATCCCCCGCCTCGAACGGCCCCCGGGGCCCGAGCGCGAGCACGTGCCGGACGACACCCCGCCGCAGGAACGCGGCGCTGCGCCCGTCGACGGTCCCGGTCAGGACGTTCACGCACCCGTCGAGGACGACCGCCACCACCGTCAGCGCGACACACCACCCCACCCACTCTCCCGCGCCTTCCCCGGCCAGCAGCAGATCCAGCGCCCGCCCCAGCACGGCCGGCAGCGCGAGCCCGGCGCCGGTCGCCCCCATGCTCACCAGGGCCAGCGCGGTGCACCGCCCCGCGCTGTGCCGCAGAGCGTCCCGCAGCAGACCCCGCGTCCCGTCGCCCGCTCCCCCTCTCATCGGAACCCCTTTCCGTACCGCAAGGACCGCACGACCCTGGGGGCCGGTCCCGAACGGGAGCGGCCCCCAGGGCTTCGCGCTAGCGACGACTGAGCGGTGTCGTCTCCTGGATCAGAGACAGAGCAGAACGCTCGCGGCGCTGATGCAGGACAGGAGGCTGACGGTGCTCTGACCGCCGGTGTACTCCTCGGACTCCATCGTCTGCAGGTCGAGCAGTGCCATGGTGATCTCCTTCCGGTTGTTTCCCGTCGATTCCCGTGGGGACGGGGGTGGGTTCACGGCTCCGTCGGTTGAGGAGTCGTGCTCTGGGGCCGCCGCGCGGGCGGCGGGAGGAACGGCAGGTGAGCGGCGTCCGGCTCGTCGGCGAGAGCCGAGGCGAGCGCCAGCAGACAGCCGGCCGTTCCGGTGGCGAGGTCCATGGACAGGCGCATCATCTGGTGGCCCGGGAAGGCGAGCCGGCCCTGATAGGGCATGGCGAGCCAGTCGAGCGCGTCGATCTGCGCCGTGAGGCGGTCCGGGCGGGCGCCCGGCGCCGTCGTCCGCGCCAGGTGGAGGATCATTCCGGCGCGGCCCTGGAAGAGGCCGGGCTGGGCGTAGAAGCGGCAGGTGGCGGCGGTCAGGATGCCCGCGCGGGCCTGCTCGAACGCCTCGTCGGGGGCGTGCCCGAGGTAGTCGTCGAGGACAGCTCCGAGGCCGGCGCTGCCGTCGCCGAGATAGGGCATCGTGCGCCAGCCCTCGTCGACTTCGAGCGAGCCGCTCTCGTGGATCACGCACGCGTCGAGATCCCGGCGCAGCGCGGTCGCCGCCGCGTCGAGGAGCGCCTTGTCGCCGGTGCGTTCGTAGCTGCGCAGCAGGAACAGGGCGGGCCCGGTCGCACCCCGCATGAGCCCGGCGCGCGGCCGGGACGTGTCGGGGAGCGGCTC
>NZ_JBTYMC010000650.1:0-1307 GCF_054880855.1 Streptomyces sp. S6
GTGGCGGACCGTGGGGGAGAGGTGGCTGATCGCGAGGAGAGGGGTGCCGTCGGCGGCCAGCACGGTCGTCGCCGCGCGCGGGTCGGCCTGCCGGGCCAGCCGGAGGCTGACGGCGAGCAGGGAGGGCAGCCGGGTGAGCATCGAGCGGAAGCTCAGCTCCAGGAACGCGTGTTCGTGCTGGTTCCAGCCGGCGTCGTAGCTGAGCGGGCCTCCGAACAGGAGCCGCTCCGAGTCCGAGACCTCACGGTCCTCACGACCGTCCTTCTGCTGCCCGCGCGGTCTGCGCACGCTTCGCCTCCCCCGAGGTGTCGCCCTTCGGCATATGCACGAACGGCCACTATGGCGCGCGGGGGCGGGACGGGGGAGGGCGCGCGACGAGAGACGCGTGCGCGCGGGCGTGCGCCGTGAGGTGGACGGGGTCCCGAAACGCGGGCATGAGCTTGAGGCTGCGCCGGAACACGCAGCCTCAAGACGTGAAGGCCCTAGACGCTGATCGGCCTCGACCAGGTCGGCGTCGTCCCCGTCAGCCGGCACAGCGCCAGGTACAGCGGTATCGGCGGGGTGTACGGGACGGTGCCCGCGGGGCGGTGGATCAGGGTGAGGGTGTGCGGCACGTCCGGGAGGACCGCTCCGGTCGCGTACCGCGCGGGCGCGGGCCACTCGACGGCGTAGTCGGAGTCGGCGGGGACGAGCCACCACCAGTGCGTCTCGTCGGAGTACACGCATCCCACGCGCGGGAGACGCGGCATCAGCAGCGGGCCCAGGTGCGCGGGGACGGCGACGGCGTCGCAGCCCAGCGGGACCGTCATGCCGTCGGGGACGGGCAGGCGCACCGGGGCGCCCGGGGTGTGCGTCAGATGGCGGCCGACTCGGACGAGCGTGTTCATGGTGAGCACCGGACCTTCGGCGGACGGGGCGCTCACGCCCTGCCCCGCTCTCGGCCCTGCTCGACGACGCCGGGAGCACCCGGCTGCCACGTCGCCGCGGGGGCCGGGCCGGGGTGGGAGCGCCAGCTGGTGGAATCGCCGTCGGGGCTCTGCGCGTGCTGCCGGCCCGGACGGCTCGGGTGACCCGGGAGCGGGTGGAGATCGGGGTGCGCGTGTGGCGGACGGTGCGGCAGCGGCGGGGACTGGAGGGGGCGGTAGGGGTGCGGCGCGGGCTCCACGGAGCCGAGGTGCTGTGCGGCCTCGACGGTTCCCGGCTTGGGGCGCGGGGACGCGTGGTGCGGTGCGGATGCCGTGGGGCCCGGCGTGCGTTCGGCGGGGTCCTGCCCGGGGTGCGGAGCGCGCTGCGCACCCCGGGCAGGA
>NZ_JBTYMC010000651.1:0-1299 GCF_054880855.1 Streptomyces sp. S6
GTGGACGGGCAGCTCGTGCGGACCGCCGACGGCGCGTTCCTGCCCGGCGGGCTGGCACCGGCGCGGCGGGTGGCGCACGCCTCGGCCTTCCGGGCATCCCCCACTTCCCCGGTTTCCCCGGGCCCCTTGGAGGCGAACGTGACGACGAATCCCCCGCAGGGCCAGGACGCCCTCATCGCCGAGTTCCTGCGGACGAGCCGGGAGATGATCGCGGCCCAACGGGACGTGCTGCTCACGTACTTCGGGGCGACGGGCGCGCAGAGACCGGCCGCGCCGCCGACACCGATGCCGGTCCTTGAGGCAACTCCCGTACAGTCCGCTCCTGTTGCGGTGGAGCCGGCGTCCGCACCGGCGGTCCCGGAGGCCGTGGACGTCGCACAGGTCGTCCTCGACATCATCAGCGAACGCACCGGGTACCCCGTCGACATGATCGAGCCGGACCTCGATCTGGAGGCCGATCTCAGCATCGACTCCATCAAACGGGCCGAGATCGCCGGTGAGTTGGCCCGCCGGCTCGGCGGCTCCACCGACCTCGCGGGCCTCGCGGACGACGAGTTGGAGGAGCTGACGAAGGCGCGGACGGCCGCCGCCGTCACCGACTGGCTGACCTCACGCCTGTCGGGGCCGGTGCCCCCCGAGGCGCCCGCATCCGCACCCTGGTCCTCGTCCGAGAAGGAGCCCGACGTCCTGGGCCGGGTGCCCCGGCGCCTCCTCCTCCAGCCGGTCCTGCTCGACACCGGCAGCCATCCGCCGTCCCGGCTCACGGGCACGCGCTGGGTGCTGCTCGGCGACGACGGGTTCGCGGCCGGGATCGCCGAGCGGCTCACGTCGCACGGCGCCGAAGTCGCCGTACGGGACCTGGAGCATCTGCTGGGCGAGGCGGACGGCCCCCTCGACGGGGTGGTGTATCTCGGGGCGGCCGACGGGGTGCCGGTGCTGCCGGACGCGTTCCCGGTGCTGAAGGCGGCGTTGGCGCGCGAGCCGGGGTGGCTGGTGGCAGTGCGCCCGGTGGACGGGGACGCGGTGGGGCTGCGCGGGCTGTTCCGGAGCGTGGCGCGGGAGTTCCCGGGCACGGTGGCGCGAGTGGTGGACGTCGACGAGGACGTGGCGGACGCCGTGATCGCCGAGGTGCTCGCTGACGATCCGTCACCCGCCGTGCTGTGCCGGGGTGTCGGGCGCCACACGTTCGAGCTGGTCGAGGCGCCGCTCGGGGCACTCGGCAGCACCGGGGCCGGTCCCGCCGGGGACGGGGTCGCGGAGGCCGCCGCGCTGGGGCTCGACCAGGACGCCGTCGTCCTG
>NZ_JBTYMC010000652.1:0-1297 GCF_054880855.1 Streptomyces sp. S6
GATCGACCGGACCCGTTTCGCGATCCGGGACGCCCAGCGGCTCGCGATGACCGGCCGGACCACCCCCGACCCCCGGCACGCCACCAGCGCGCTGCGCGTCGCCCCGCCGCTCACCCTGACCGTCGCGGAGGCCGAAGAGGGCGCCGCGATCCTCGAAAGCGCTCTCAGGAGTACGCGGTAACAAAGGAACGACGCCATGACCACCACCTTCGAACCAGCTCTGTCGGTCCGTCAGGTCCTCTCCCTGGAACGGGTGCTGGCCGGGGAGCCCGAGGTGGTGGCCGGCTCCGGCCAGCTCGACCGGCCGGTGCGCTGGGTGCACGTCGCTGAGGCGCCCGACGTCGGCGTGATGCTCACCGGCGGCGAAATGGTCCTCACCACAGGCGTGTTGCTCGCCGGTGACGACAGCGCGCAGGCCGAGTACATCCACTCCCTGTACCGCGCGGAGGCTGCGGCCGTCGTCCTCGGACTCGGCCGCGCCTTCCCCACCCCGCCCGACACGATGCGCAGAGCCGCCGAACGCTGCGGGCTGCCCCTCGTCGTCCTCCACCGCCCCTTCCCCTTCGCCGAGTTGACGGAAGAGGTGCAATCCCGGCTGGTGCGGCGGAAGTTCGCCGCCGTCAGCCTCTCCGAGGCGGTGCGCACCGCCCTCACCGGGCTCATCACCGCCGGGGCCCCGCTGCAACGCCTCCTCGACGAAGTCGCCCAGCACAGCGGCTGTCCCGTCGTCGTCACCAACCTCGCCCACCGCGTCCTCGCCACCGCCGGGGAGCGGTCCGCCGTGGACGACGTGCTGCGCGACTGGGAGCGCATCGCCCGGCAGGCCGGCGGCCGGGAGGGGGACGGCTGGGTCCGCGCCGAACTCGGCGGCCGGGGCGAACGCTGGGGGCAGATCGTGCTGTGCGGCTACCGGGGTGACACCGCGGGCGGGCGGCTGCTGGCCGACCGGGCCGCCGAGGCGCTCGTCCTGCACCGGATGCTGGGCGCCGCCCCCACCTGGGAGGAACAGTCCGCGCAGAGCCTCCTCACCGACCTCGTCTCCGGCGTCGTACCGGCCCGCGGGCTCCTGCCCAGGGCACGGGCCGCCGGACTGCCGGTCAACCGGCGGACGTTCGTGCCGCTCGCCGTGCAGGGCCGGGAACCCGGTGAACTGGAGCGCACGCTCCGGCTGTTGGGGCTGCCCGGACTCGTCGCCGAACTCGCCGACGGCATCACCGCCGTGCTGCTCAGCCTCCCCCGCGACCAGGACGCCGACGCGCTCGCCGCGCACTTCGCGGCCCGCCTCGGACCGGCCGTC
>NZ_JBTYMC010000653.1:0-1297 GCF_054880855.1 Streptomyces sp. S6
CGCGGGATCCGGGAGCGGGCCGTGCTGCTGGGCGGGCGCGCGTCCACCGGGCCCGACGCCGGGGAGTGGCAGGTACGGGCGGAGCTGCCGTTGGGGAGCTGATCTAGGCTGGCGGAATGCCGGTCACCGTATTGCTCGTCGACGACGAACCGCTGGTCCGCGCGGGGTTGCGGGCCGTGCTGGAGGCTCAGCCCGACATCTCGGTCGTCGGGGAGGCGGCCGACGGGGCGTCCGTCGTGCCGCTCGTGCGGAGCCTGCGGCCCGATGTCGTCGCCATGGACGTGCGGATGCCGCTGATGGACGGGATCGAGGCGACTCGGGCCGTGCTGCGGGGAGTCGACGTGCCGCCGAAGATCCTCGTCGTGACGACGTTCGAGGACGACGCGTACGTGTACGAGGCGCTGCGGGCCGGGGCGGACGGGTTCCTGCTGAAGCGGGCGCGGCCCGCGGAGATCGTGCAGGCGGTGCGGGTGGTGGCGGCCGGGGAGTCGCTGCTGTTCCCGGCGGCGCTGCGGAAGCTGGCGGCCGAGCGCGGGGACTCGCAGGCGCGGGACCGGCTGGTGTCGGCCGGGCTGACCGAGCGGGAGGGGGAGGTGTTGCGGCTGATGGCGCGCGGGTTGTCGAACGGGGAGATCGCGGGGGTGCTGGTGGTGGGGGTGGAGACGGTGAAGTCGCATGTGAGCGCGGTGCTGGCGAAGGTGGGGGCGCGGGACCGGACTCAGGCGGTGATCGCGGCGTACGAGTCGGGGTTCGTGGCACCGGGGTAGGGGTGAGCCCGTGTCTCTGAGGACAGCGGCTGCCGCCCTCCGCTTCCGCCCTGTCGACCCTCTCGCCTCCCCCCGAGTACGATCCACACCCGACTAGCTGGGAGGACACGGTGGAGCGGCTGATCGGTGGGGAGCCGTCGTTGTTGCGGCGGATCAACTCCGCGGTGGTGCTGCACGCGTTGCGTGCGGCGGACCGGGCGACGTTGACGGAGGTCACGCGGGTGACCGGGTTGTCGCGGCCGACGGTGGAGGGCGTGGTCGAGGATCTGATCGGGGCGGGGCTGGTCGTCGAGGAGGCCGCCGATGTGACGGTCGTGCGCAGGCAGGGGCGGCCGGCGCGGAGGTTCCGGTTCCGGGCGGAGGCCGGGTATCTGCTGGGGCTGGACATCGGGGCGCACCGGGTGTCGGCGGTGGTGGCGGATCTGGACGGGCGGGTGCTGGGGACGCAGAGCAAGGAGGTCGCGGAGGCGGCGCCGGCGGACGAGCGGCTGGAGCGGCTGCGGACGGCCGTCGCCGAGCTGCTGCGGCGG
>NZ_JBTYMC010000654.1:0-1296 GCF_054880855.1 Streptomyces sp. S6
GCGGCGTGCGCCCACTGACGGCCGAACGCGGCCTGGCCCTGCTCGACGCCGCCCGACGGCTCGACCAGGTCCAGGTGGTGGCCGCCGACATCACCGCCGCAGGCATCACCGCCGACGAACTGCCCCCGGTACTGCGTCACTTGGCCGGGCGCACCCGGCGGCGAGCGGCGGCGGACGACGGCGCACCCGCCCTGACCGCACGGCTGGCGGGACTGGACGCGGATGCCCGCGCCGAAATCGTCGTAGGCATCGTCCGTCATCACGTCGCCGCCGCCCTCGGCCACGCCTCCCCGGACGACGTGCCGGCGGACACCAACTTCGAAGGGCTCGGATTCACCTCCCTCACGGTGCTGGAACTGCGCAACCGGCTCGCGGCGGCGACCGGACTGCGCCTGCCGACCACACTGGCCTTCGACCATCCGACCCCACGGGCACTGGCCCGCTATCTGACCACGCGGCTCGACGGCGAGAAAGCCCAGGACGCTCCGACCCGAGCGGCCGTACGGGCAACCGATCCGATCGCGATCGTGTCGATGGCCTGCCGCTATCCGGGCGGGGTCCGTTCACCGGAGGACCTGTGGGACCTGGTGTCCTCGGGCCGGGACGCGATCGGCCCATTCCCGGCGAACCGGGGCTGGGACCTGGAACGGCTCTACGCCCCGGACCTCACCCAGCCCGGAGCCAGCGCCACCCACGAAGGCGGATTCCTTTACGACGCCGGGAAGTTCGACGCCGCGTTCTTCGGCATCAGCCCCCGCGAGGCGCTGGCCGCCGATCCGCAGCAACGGCTGATGCTCGAAGTTACTTGGGAGGCATTCGAACGCGCCGGCATCCCCCCGGGCTCGCTGGAGGGAACGTCCGCAGGCCTCTACGTCGGCGTCATGTACCACGATTACGCGAACGGCGCGGCCGACAACGACGCCAGGCTCGAAGGCTATGTGATGCCCGGCATGGGCAGCGCGATCTCCGGCCGGGTCGCCTACACCCTCGGACTGGAGGGTCCGGCGGTCACGGTCGACACGGCCTGCTCCTCCTCGCTGGTCGCCCTCCACCTCGCCTGCCACGCCCTACGGCAGGGCGAGTGCGACCTCGCGCTCGCGGGCGGCGTCACCGTGATGGCGACCTCCGGCCTCTTCCCGGGGTTCTCCCGACAACGCGGGCTGGCCCCGGACGGCCGCTGCAAGTCGTTCTCGGCCTCCGCCGACGGCACGGGGTGGGGCGAGGGCGTCGGCCTGCTGTTGCTGGAGCGGCTGTCGGACGCGCGGCGCAATGGCCACCGGGTGCTGGGACTGGTCC
>NZ_JBTYMC010000655.1:0-1295 GCF_054880855.1 Streptomyces sp. S6
GTCCGGGCGCTGGGCCGCCGCGCGGGCGGCGTCGAGGCGCAGGAGTGGGGCGAGCTGGCCAACCGCCACGAACCGGCCCTGCGCACCCACGACCGCTACGGCCACCGCGTGGACGAGGTCGACTTCCACCCGGCCTGGCACGCCCTCATGGACGTCGCCGTCACCGAGGGCCTCGCCGGCTCCGCGTGGGCGGACGACCGCCCCGGCGCGCACGTCGCGCGCACGGCGGGCGGCCTGGTGTGGAACCACACGGAGGCGGGCCACGGCTGCCCGGTCTCGATGACGTACGCCGCCGTCCCCGCCCTGCGCCACCAGCCGGACCTGGCGAAGGTGTACGAGCCGCTGCTCACCGCGCGCGAGTACGACCCCGGCCTGCGGGTCCCCACCGGGAAGCGCGGCCTCCTCGCGGGCATGGGCATGACCGAGAAGCAGGGCGGTTCCGACGTCCGGACGAACACGACGTCCGCCGCGCCGACCGCCGAACCCGGCGTGTACACCCTGCGCGGGCACAAGTGGTTCACGTCGGCCCCGATGAGCGACGTCTTCCTGGTGCTGGCGCAGGCCCCCGGCGGGCTGTCCTGCTTCCTCGTCCCGCGCGTCCTGCCCGACGGCACCCGCAACCCGTTCCGTGTCCAGCGCCTCAAGGACAAGCTCGGCAACCGCTCCAACGCGTCCTCGGAGCCGGAGTTCGACGGCACACTCGCGTGGCTGGTCGGGCCGGAGGGGCAGGGCGTCAAAACCATCATCGACATGGTCAACTGCACGCGCCTGGACTGTGTGACGGCAACGGCGACGCTGATGCGCAAGACCCTCGTCGAGGCGGGCCACCACGTCCGCCACCGCACCGCGTTCGGCGCCCGACTGGTGGACCAGCCCCTCATGCGCAACGTCCTGGCCGACCTCGCGCTGGAGTCGGAGGCGGCGACGACGCTCACGCTGCGGCTCGCGGGAGCGGCCGACCGCGCGATGCGCGGGGACGCCGGGGAGCGGGCCTTCCGGCGGATCGCGACGGCCGTCGGCAAGTACTGGGTGACCAAGAGGGGACCCGCGTTCACGGCGGAGGCCCTGGAGTGCCTGGGCGGCAACGGGTACGTCGAGGACTCCGGGATGCCCCGCCACTACCGGGAGGCACCCCTGCTGTCGATCTGGGAGGGCTCGGGCAACGTCAACGCGCTGGACGTGCTGCGCGCGCTGACCCGGGACGCGGCCACCCGGGAGGCGTACTTCGCCGAACTCGCCCCCACGCGCGGGGCGGACGCCCGGCTCGACGCGGCGCACGCGCGCGTGGAGCGTCT
>NZ_JBTYMC010000656.1:0-1287 GCF_054880855.1 Streptomyces sp. S6
AGGACAGCCAGAGCCGGGCCAGGGCGTACTCCAGGGAGAACAGGGCGGGCTGGGAGTGTTCGGTGCGGTCGACGAGGGCGGCCTGTGCGGGGTCGGCGGTGCCGAGGACGGGCAGCGCACCCGGCTTGCGGACCTCCCCGGACGTCCGTACGCGCACCGCCCCGCCGAACGTCTCGGTGCGGCTCAACTCGCCGAAGGTGACGGGGAGTCGGGTGCGGGCCCACATGCGCTGCGGGAGCGGTTGCAGGACGGCGACGGGCCCCTGTTTGGACAGGTGGTACAGCAGGCGGTGCGCCTCCCCGCTGTGCCAGAGCGGCCCGGCACAGTCGCTGACCAGGACGACGATCCTGCGGCCCGTGGGGTCACTGAGCCGTTCCGGCGAGTGCAGCGGCGCGGCCGGCGCCTCCGGGCTGCGGCTCACCGCCGGTTCACCGTCGGGCCCCTGGTGCAGGAAGCTCACCTGGATGTCCGAGAACGCGCCCAACTGGCCGAACACCTGCTCCAGTTCGTCGAACATGCGGTGCCACACCCGCATCGACGAGGACGCGTCGAGCACGAGCTGCAACCGGGCATCCCTGCGGACGACCGCCCGGTGCACAGGGATGATCAACCCCCCGGCCTGTGCGCTGAGTTCGGCGGTGGCCCCCTCGTCCAGCCGCGTCCTCAACGGCGGCGCCGGGCTCCGGTACGCCTGCAACCTCCGCAATGCGCGCTGGAGTTCGAGTGGCGCGGGCAGCACGGGCGCGGCCGGCACGCCGATGGACAACACCCCTTCCCCGGCCCCCCGTTCTCCCCGGGGCACGGCATACAGACTGACCTGCCCGTCCAACACGGGCCGCTTGGGCGGTCGTTGCACCTCGACAGGCGGCTGCGCCACCGGCGCCGACACCACCCCGGGCCCCACCGGCCCCACCGGTTCGGCCTGCTCCCCCGACACCTCTCCAGCCCCCTCCGGCACCGCCCGCCGCGTGAACCGCGCCAGCCAGAGCGCGTCCCTCAACTGCCGGTCGTCCGGGTCCTGTCCGGCCAGCCGGAGACGGGAGATGAGTTCGGCCAGGGGGTCGTAGGCGGGGGTGGATGGGGTGGGGTTGCCGACGGCGTCAGTCCGGCCAGGGGCGTCTGTGGCGTCAGCCGGTGTGGGGGCGGTGCCGGGGTCGCCGTCCGGGGTGGGGGCAGCGGGCCCAGCCGGACCGTCGGCAGCGGCAGCAGTCGGCGTGTACTCGACGCCGGGATCACCGTCCGGCGTGAGGCCAACGGGCCCAGCCGGACCGTCGGCAGCGGCAGCAG
>NZ_JBTYMC010000657.1:0-1278 GCF_054880855.1 Streptomyces sp. S6
GTGCTCGGCCTGTGGACCAGCGGGCCGCGCGCCTCCCGGCGACTGGTCCACGGCTCCGTGGCCGCCGGGATCGCCGCCATGCTGCTCGTCCCGGCCGGCTGGGCGCTCTCGTCCCTCGACCCCCGCTACGCGGGCGCCGCCACGTCCCCGACGGCCGGACCGGTCGGCGAGTTCCACCAGAAGGCTCTGAGCGACCCGGCCGCGCTGCGCCGGGCCGCACTGGACGCGCCCAGCACCCGTGACACCGCCCTCCTGGACTACCTCGTCGCACACCGCGAGGGCGAGAAGTACCTGGTCGCGACCCAGGCCGCCTACCCGGCGGAACGCCTCCTGCGGGCCTCGGCGCAACCCGTGCTCGTCATGGGCGGGTTCACCGGAAGGACGCCCTTCCCGGAAGCCCCGCAGCTCGCCGACCTGATCGCCACCCGCCGGCTCCGCTACGTCCTGCTCACCCCCCTGCGCCCCACCACCCCCGCCACGACCTGGGTGAAGTCCCACTGCGAACGCATCCGCTCCGGCGCCTACGGCTGGCGCACCGCAGGCAACTTCCGCCTCTACGACTGCCGTTCGGCGACGAACGCCGGCCCTTCTGGAAAGGACTTTTCTTGACCACCACTCGACCCCCGACACGCCGGGCGGACATGGCCGTCCTGGGGGGTGTACGGCCGCCGCTGGCCGCGCTGCCGGTCCTGCTGGCCCTCGTCGCGGCCCTGACGGTGTTCGCCGTCGGCAGCGATGCCGGACGGGAGGTGCCCGGGGCCGTCCTCAGCTCCCAGCAGCACATCGCCGAGGACGGAGCAATCGCGCTCCAGGGCGCCGTCGACCAGAGCGTCGCCGATCTGCGGACGACGGCTGCGGAGTTCGGCGGTTCCCGGTCCGGTCCCGCGGACGGCCTGCTGGCCCGCGTCGACAGGCCCCACCGCAAGTGGCGCGGCACCGCCGTCGTCGACCAGGCCACCGGCCGGCTGCTCGCCGCGCAGGGCGAGGCCCTGCCGCTCGGCAAGGTGGACCTCCGGGGACTGCCGCAGAACCCGCCACCGACCCTGGTGCGGGACGACTCGGGCATCACCCGGCTGCTGGTCTTCGCGACGTTCCCGCACGGCGGCAGGCAGACGCTGCTCGTCGCCTCCCAGGGCGTGCAGGTGCCGGGCATCACCGTCGGCAAGGACCACACGCTGGAGGTCGTGGACCGGGACGGAACCACGCTCGCCGCCACCGGGCCGGGCTCCGGCACCGACCGGGCCAGGGCACTGGCCGGCACCGCCGCCCGCGCGGCGC
>NZ_JBTYMC010000658.1:0-1266 GCF_054880855.1 Streptomyces sp. S6
CACGGCGGCGGCGGGGTCGTCCGCGCCGTACACCGCCGAACCGGCGACGAAGACGTCCGCGCCGGCCTCCGCGCAGCGCTCGATGGTGCTCGCGGAGACCCCGCCGTCGACCTGGAGCCAGAGCTGGAGGCCGTGCTTGTCGATGAGCTGCCGGGTGCGGCGGATCTTGGGCAGCATGATGTCCAGGAACGCCTGGCCGCCGAAGCCCGGCTCGACCGTCATGATCAGCAGCATGTCGAGCTCGGGGAGGAGGTCCTCGTACGGCTCGATGGGGGTCGCGGGCTTCAGGGCCATGGACGCCCGGCCGCCCTTGGCGCGGATCTCGCGGGCGAGGCGGACGGGGGCGGCGGCGGCCTCGACGTGGAAGGTGACCGAGGAGGCGCCGGCCTCGATGTACTGCGGGGCCCAGCGGTCGGGGTCCTCGATCATCAGGTGGCAGTCCAGCGGGGTGTCCGTCGCCTTGGCCAGGGACTCCACGATCGGGACGCCGAGGGTGAGGTTCGGGACGAAGTGGTTGTCCATGACGTCGACGTGGAGCCAGTCGGCGCCTTCGACCGCCCTGGCCTCGTCGGCGAGGCGGGCGAAGTCGGCGGAGAGGATGCTGGGGTTGATCTGCACGGCCATGGGCCTAGCCTCCCATGTCCGGGCCCGGGGATGGGCACCGGTGGGGGAGGCGGGGCCAGTTTCGTACGATGATCTTATTAACTTTCCTTTACCTTGCGGATCAGCGCCAGGTACATCGCGTCCGTCCCGTGCACATGCGGCCACAACTGCACGTCCGGCCCCTCCCCCAGCCCCGGCACACCCGGCAGCAGGGGCCGCGCGTCGATCAGGTCCGCCCCGGGGAACTGCTTGAGGACGTCCGCGACGACCGCCCGCGTCTCCGCGAGATGCGGCGAGCAGGTCGCGTACCCGACGACCCCGCCGACCCGCACCGACTCCAGCGCCGTCTTCAGCAGCCCCCGCTGCAACGGCGCGAACCCTTCGAGATCCTCCGGACGACGCCGCCAGCGGGCCTCCGGACGGCGGCGCAGGGCGCCGAGGCCGGTGCAGGGGACGTCCATCAGGACGCGGTCGAAGGAGCCCGGCTTCCACGGGGGGCGGGTGCCGTCGGCCGCGATGACCTGGTATGGGCCCGGGTTGCCGGCCAGCGCCCGCGCGACGAGTCCGGCGCGGTGCGGCTGCTTCTCGGAGGCCAGCAGGGTCGCGCCGCGTTCGGCGGCGAGGGCGGCGAGGAGGGCGGCCTTGCCGCCGGGTCCCGCGCAG
>NZ_JBTYMC010000659.1:0-1255 GCF_054880855.1 Streptomyces sp. S6
TCGGGTTCGTCGCGGACGGGTCGCTGCTGGCCCGGCGCAGCGGTGCGGACGACCGGCCGGCCGAGGGCGCGGGAGTGGTCGCGTTCCGGTCGCCGGAGGAGCTGCGGGTGAGCATCGAGCTGCCGCACGCGGGGACGGTCACCGGGATGGGGGTTCCGGAGGGGGTGACGTTGATCGTCGGGGGTGGTTTCCACGGGAAGTCGACGCTGCTGCGGGCACTGGAGACGGGGGTGTGGGACCACGTTCCCGGGGACGGCCGGGAGCGAGCCGTCGCGGTCGCGGACACGGTGAAGATCCGGGCGGAGGACGGCCGTCCGGTGGAGCGGGTCGACGTGCACGCGTTCGTCAGCCATCTGCCGGGCGGCGCGGACACGGCGGACTTCTCGACGCCGAACGCGTCCGGGTCGACGTCCCAGGCGGCGTCCCTGTGCGAGGCGGTGGAGAGCGGGGCGCGGGTGCTGCTGATCGACGAGGACACCGCCGCGACGAACCTGATGATCCGGGACGCGCGCATGCAGGCGCTGGTGGCGAAGGAGCGGGAGCCGCTGACGCCGCTGGTGGACTCGGTCCGTTCGCTGCACCGGGACCACGGGGTGTCGACGGTGCTGGTGATGGGCGGCAGCGGGGACTACCTCGAAGTCGCCGACCGGGTCGTGATGATGGACGCCTACCGTCCGCAGGACGTGACGGAGCGGGCCCGGGAGATCGCCGCCGTGCCGACGGGGCGGCGCGCGGAGGCGGACTCCTTCCCTGGCGTCGTCGCCCGCCGGATCGACCCGGTGTCGGTGGACTCCACGGTCAAGGGCCGCAGCCGGGTCCGTTCGCGCGGCACCGACTACCTGGTCTTCGGCGAGCACGACATCGACCTGCGGGCCGTCGAGCCCCTCGCCGACGCCTCCCACGTGACGGGGGTGGGTCTCGCCCTGGAACTCCTGGTCCGCCACGGCCACTTGACCCGCACCCGCACTCTCGCCGAGGCCCTCGACCTCCTCGACGCGGACTTCACCGGCGCCGATCCGGTGGCCGCCCTGCGCACGGTCCACGACGACGACTTCGCGGTCCCCCGCCGTCACGAGATCGCCGCTGCACTCAACCGGCTGCGGGGGTTGCGGGTGGTGCGCTGAGGGTGCCCGGCGGGCGGCGGTGCGGTGAACCGGGGGTCGACGGTGACGGCCGTGACACCCAGCGGCAGGGCCAGCGCGCGCAGGGCCGGTTCGGCGAGGCGCAGCCACGGCTGGTCCGGGCCGAGGGTCGC
>NZ_JBTYMC010000660.1:0-1222 GCF_054880855.1 Streptomyces sp. S6
CCGCAGCCGGCGTCCAGGACGCGGTCGCCCGTACGCAGCTCCAGAGCGGCCACCGCGGCGGCGTAGGCGGGGCCGTCGCCGGCGAATCTGGCGTCCCACCCCGCCGCGCGGGCCGTGAAGAACTCCTGGACGTGCGTGCGGTCGTCGCTCATGCACCGCATGATCCCGCACGGCCACCCGGCCACCCGTAACGTGCACGTCCGGACGTGGCGCGATCACGTGCACGCCCGTCTCCGCCAGATTGCGGCACTTTCCGAAACGTGCCCCCTTTGCGCACCCTTGGCGGGACTAGCGTCCCTGAGCCATGGGACACCTGGACCACGCAGCCTTCGGCTGGCTGACCCCCGTGCTGTCGTACGTGATGGCCTGCACCGGCGCCGCCCTCGGGCTGCGCTGCACCGTACGCGCGCTCGCCGCCACCGGCCGCTCGCGCCGCAACTGGCTGATCACCGCAGCCTCCGCCATCGGCACCGGCATCTGGACCATGCACTTCGTGGCCATGCTCGGCTTCGCCGTCAGCGGCACCGACATCCGCTACGACGTGCCGCTGACCGTCCTCAGCCTCGCCGTCGCCATGGCCGTCGTCTGCGCGGGAGTGTTCGCCGTCGGCTACGGACGCGACCGCACGCGCGCGTTGCTGACCGGCGGGCTCACCACCGGGATCGGCGTCGCGAGCATGCACTACCTGGGCATGGCCGCCGTCCGGCTGCACGGAGACGTGCACTACGACCCGATGACGGTCGCCCTGTCCGTGGTGATCGCGATCGTCGCGGCCACCGCCGCGCTGTGGGCCGCGCTCAACATCGAGTCGCCCGTCGCGGTCACCATCGCCTCCCTCGTCATGGGCGCGGCCGTCAGCAGCATGCACTACACCGGGATGTTCGCGGTGAGCGTGCACGTCGAACCCTCCGGGGCGCCGCTGCCCGGAGCCACGGCGATGCAGTTCATCTTCCCGCTCGCCGTCGGCCTCGGCTCCTACCTCTTCCTGACCTCCGCCTTCGTCGCCCTGTCGCCCACCACCCGGGAACGCGAGGCGACCGCCTCCGCCCAGCAGACCGCCACCCCCGTCGGCACCAGCGCCTGACCGTCGTCCGAGCCCCCGACCCACCCGCCCAGCGAGGAGTCCATGCGTCCCCCCAGGAAGTCCGGCGCAGCCGGCACCGAACCGCCGCCCCCGGTACGCGGACGCCGCGCCCACGCCGGGCCGCCCGCCGACGAGCGC
>NZ_JBTYMC010000661.1:0-1214 GCF_054880855.1 Streptomyces sp. S6
GGGCGGCCGAGCTGCGCGCGGAGGCGCTGGCGGGCGCCCGGGACAGCGAGGTGACCCCATGTCGCTGATCTCCACCCTCGCGCGCCTGGAGGCCGGTTCCACGGGCCGCGCGCAGCCGACGGCGACCGTCCGGCACCGGCATCTGTCGCAGCGGCCCATGGTGCTGGTCCCGCTGATCACCGGCGGTGAGGCGGGGGCGCCGCTCGGAGTGCTCGTGGGGACCGACCGGGACACCCCGCGCGTGTTCGTCGTCCCGCAGCCGCGCAACCCGGAGCTGCGGTTCGCGTTCCTGTCGCGCCTCGCCGACGTCGTCCTGCCGTACATCGACGGGTACGGCGAGGTCGTGGAGGCGGCCGAGCGCAACGAGACGGATCCTCAGACCGGGAAGCGCGTCAAGGTCGAGGTCGAACTGTGCGCGGACGCGCCTCAGTTGATCGTCCCGAGCCGGGGCGGTGTCGATCTGCTGCGGCTGCTGGGGCGGTCGATGCGGTTTCGGCGGACGGCCGAGCAGGACCCGGAGGCGCCCTATCCGGCGCCCCCGTACGTGCCGCTGCTGGGGCGCTGGCTGACCCACTACGCGGAGCGCGCGCGGGTGCCGGGCTCGTCGCTGCTCCTGGCGCTGACGGACGTCCTGGCGCTCCACTGGGCGACCGGGCAGTCCAGCCTGGAGGACCAGCACCTGGGGTCGCTGATGGCGTGGATCGATCCCCCTCGGGGGACGTCCGGCGCGCGGGAGGCACTGCGGGTGGAGCTGGAGCGCGACGGCGACGGCCAGTTGACGCACCCCCCGGCGGGGCCCGCGACCGACCCGGCGTTCGACAACAAACTCCTCGCCCCGGCGATCGAGCGCTACGACCGCGCGCGGACGGCCCTGGCGCTCGCCGAGGACGGCCTGGAGGCGGACGACCGGCTGGGCGACCTGACCGCCGCCGAGGAACGCGTCCGGGAGCTGGTGCTGAGCCGGACCCTGCCGACCTGGGAGCGCGTCTGGCGGGGCCTGGACCTGCTGCGGGAGCTGCCGCCCGGGGCGCACGTCGAGGAGCGGTGGACGCGCGACCGGTGGTCCTTCACCGGCCACCGCGACCGCGTCCGCGCGGGCGAGCCGCCCCAGCCGCGCCGGGACGACGCGGTGACGGCCCGAGGGCCCAGCCGAAGTCCGTGATGAACGACAGCTTCGTGGACGCGGGGGTATTGCCCCGGTTGTCCGCGAACTG
>NZ_JBTYMC010000662.1:0-1211 GCF_054880855.1 Streptomyces sp. S6
GGCATGGTGTAGGGCGTGCCGGAGGTGTTCATGGCGTGCTTGCTCCTGAGGTGGGGGGTGAGGTCCCGGGCTGTCTCACTCATCGGGCGTCCGTCGCCGAGAGGCCCGCGGGGGCCGCCGCGCGGGCTCCTCACCCCCGCCTGAGCACAGACACACCCATTTCCCAGGGAGAACACCGACATGAGCAAGCGCAACAACCAGGCGTCCAAGACCGCGGCCCGTGAGCGGCTGCGCGAGGAGCGCGCGCGGCAGGCCAAGAAGGACAAGGCGAAGCGGCAGGTCATCGTGGCCGCCTCGGCGCTGGCGGTGCTGGCGGCGGCCGGCGGGATCAGCTACGCCGTCATCCAGGCCAACAAGCCCTCCCACTGGGAGGCCGTGAAGAGCGACACCGTCGTCGCCCCGGCCAACACGACCGGCGACAAGGGCACGACCGTCGTCATCGGCAAGGACACCGCGAAGAAGACCCTGAAGATCTTCGAGGACCCGCGCTGCCCGATCTGCGCCCAGTTCGAGCAAACGGTCGGGACGACCGTGAAGAAGGACATCGACGACGGCAAGTTCAAGTTCCAGTACGTCGGCGCGACCTTCATCGACAACAAGGACAACGGCGAGGGCTCCAAGAACGCCCTCAGCGCGCTCGGCGCCGCGCTGAACGTCAGCCCCGAGGCGTTCCTTGAGTACAAGGCCGCGATGTACTCGACGAAGTGGCACCCGGAGGAGACGACCGACAAGTTCAAGAAGGACAGCTACCTCATCGAGATAGCCGACACGGTCCCGGCGCTCAAGGGCAACGCGAAGTTCCAGGACGCCGTGAACAAGGGCACGTACGACGCCTGGGCGATGGCCATGTCCAAGACCTTCGACGACAACAAGGAAGGCGTCCAGGGCACGCCCGGCTTCGTCATGGACGGCAAGCAGCTCAACGGCGGGAAGCCGCTGATGACGGTGGACCAGTTCAACCAGGTCGTCGACGCCGCGATCAAGGGCTGACCCCCGCCCCGCCGGACCCCGCGCCGGTGAACAACTGGCGGGCGGACTTCACCAGTTCGCCCGCCCGCGTTCATACCCATCAGTAACCTGAGGGTTCGTGACCACACCGCAAAGACGCACTCACGAGTCCCTCACCCCGCGCCGCCGCACGGTCGCCTACCTCAGCCAGATCGGCCGCGCCGCCGAGGACCTGGGGTTCGTCGGCGCGCTCACCCCGACCG
>NZ_JBTYMC010000663.1:0-1207 GCF_054880855.1 Streptomyces sp. S6
CCGGCCCGGCACCCGCGCCAGCCGCTCGGGCCCGAAGGCGCCGCCGGCCACCTGCCACACGGTCGTCGAGGTCTCCCCGACCGCCAGCGCGAACACGCGTTTCCCGCAGGGGGCCGGCGGCAGCAGCGTCAGGTCCGCGCACTCCACCGCCCCGAGCTGCACCTCCCCGGTGCCGGGGCCCGTCGGGTACAACAGCGCGAACAGGCGCCGTTCTTCGACCCTCCGATGGATCAACACCCTTCCGTCCGCGAGGGGTTGGACCTCCGTCCCGGCCTCCTCGGGCTGATCGCCGGGCAGCGGGACGACGTACGCCTCCGGTCCGCCCAGCGACCATCTCTCCGGGAACCACGCGTCCCCGTTCTGGGCGAGCCGCGCTCCGTACCCCCCGTCCGCAGTGATCACGCAACCCGCTCCCGTCGCCCCCTCCGCGTCCCCCGCGGTCGGTTCGATCACACAAGCCGTCATCGTCCGATCACCTCCGCCGCAGAAGCTAGTTTTCGTACGCGCGGCCGTGGGACGACCGGGGTCCCTCTTCGCTCGTACGAGTGGTGCAGAAGCGATTCCTCTGAGGCGGGGGCGGGTTTTGTGCCACAGGGGGGACGGCGGAGGCGGGTGGGGACCCCACCGTCGTCCACGTACGTGAACCGCGGGTATCCGTAGTTATCCACAGGTATCCGCCCGACCGGTATGTTCGACAGGAACCGGCAGGTAGCCTTGGGTGTGTGCCCCGTCTGTCTGAAGTCATCGCCGCGCTGGAGAGTCTGTGGCCCGCCGAGCGGGCCGAGTCGTGGGACGCGGTCGGTACCGTCGTGGGGGACCCGGAGCAGGAGGTCGGGCGGGTACTGTTCGCCGTCGACCCGGTTCGGGAGATCGTCGAGGAGGCGGTGAAGCTGGGGGCGGACCTGCTGGTCACGCACCATCCGCTGTACCTGCGGGGGACCACCACCGTCGCCGCGTCGACGTTCAAGGGGCGTGTCGTGCACACGCTGATCAAGAACGACATCGCCCTGCACGTCGCCCACACCAACGCCGACACCGCCGACCCCGGAGTCTCCGACGCCCTCGCCGGCGCGCTCGGCCTCCGCGTCGTCCGCCCCCTCGTCCCCGACACGAGCGACCCCACCGGCCGACGCGGTCTCGGCCGCGTCTGCGAGCTCGACCGGCCGCTGACCGTACGGGAGTTCGCCGCCCGCGCCGCCGAGCGGCT
>NZ_JBTYMC010000664.1:0-1187 GCF_054880855.1 Streptomyces sp. S6
TCGCCGCCGGCGCACGCGCGGACGACGCGGAACCCGCTGCGGGTGAGCAGCGCGGCGAGCCATTCGGCCCACATGCGGTCCTCGGCGGCGTGGCTGAGGAGCAGGTCCGCGGGGAGGGCGACGGGGCCGCGCACGAAGCGCCGTCTGACGGCGAGCCGCACGTCCTCGTCCATCCGGGGCAGGGCGATCACGGCCCGGTCCGAGATCACCTTCGTGAGCCGTTCGAAGGCCGCCAGCAGGGAGTTCGGGCTGCCGGGGACGTCACCGAAGGCGGCCAGTGTCTCCTCGTACGCGTAGAAGGGGCGGTAGGGCACCTCCACCTCCCCCCAGTAGGTGAGCAGTTCGTCCGGTGACAGGTTCTTGGGCAGGCCGGGGAACATGGCGCGCGCGAGGGAGCGTCCGGCGTCGGCCTTCTCCTTCTCGCCCTCGTCGATGCGCATCGGGACGGGCAGGACGCGGATGTCGCGGGCGTGGAAGCGTTCGCCGATGTCGCGGGCGACGGCCGCCGCGCCCTCGATGCTCTGGTGGCTGAGGGTGAAGCAGTCGACGACGACGTCGGGCAGGTGGGCGGTGCAGATGTCGGCGATGTCCGAGAGGCCGGTGCGGCTGTCGATGAGGACGTAGTCGTAGTGGGCGCGCATGTCGTCGCGCAGGGCGTCCAGGAAGAGGCCGCCGCCGAGCCGGTCGTAGAAGTTGTTCCAGTCGAAGGTGGCGACGGCCGCGGAGTATTCGCGGTTCTGGCGGCCCGCGGTGATCAGGTCGAGGGTGCCGGGTCCGGGGAAGGTCCAGTCGACGGAGACGGCGTGCCGCTGGACGCGCGCGTAGGCGCGGTGCCAGTCGGCG
Organism: Streptomyces sp. S6; assembly: GCF_054880855.1. Lineage (NCBI taxonomy): Bacteria > Bacillati > Actinomycetota > Actinomycetes > Kitasatosporales > Streptomycetaceae > Streptomyces > Streptomyces sp. S6. Next base: position 844 of record NZ_JBTYMC010000664.1, read on the forward strand.
GGGCGGGACCCGCTGTCGTCGGTGGCGGCCCAGGCGTACTCGGTGAGCATGTCGACGACGCCGGTGGTGGCGGCGGTGGTGGCCGGGTCGAGGAAGGGGTGGAAGAAGCGGTGCAGGCCGGGTGCCTCCAGGTCCCAGTCGACGGCGAGGACCCGTCTGCCGTTCGCGGCAAGGATCCAGGCGACGTTGGCGAGGGCCATGGTGCGTCCGGTGCCGCCCTTGTAGGAGTAGAACGTCACGATGCGGCCGGCCCGGCCGCCCTGCTCCTCAGCCCTGTTCATCGTGGCCTTTCTGCTGCGCGCGGGGAGCGAATGCCGGGTGGCCGGGCCGCCCCCCGACGCCGG
>NZ_JBTYMC010000665.1:0-1187 GCF_054880855.1 Streptomyces sp. S6
TCGCTCTCCGCGCCGGGCCGCCCCTCCGCCGCCTCCAGCGCGGCCAGCGTCTCCCGTGCCAGCCGCGCCAGCGCCTCCTGGCCTGCGGGCGAGAGGTCCGGCATCCTGCGCGAGCTCTCCTGCGCGCCGAGATAGGTACCGGTCACCGGATCGAGGGCGATGAGACCGTCGACATACGCGTCGGCGACCTCGCGGGGCAGCGGGCTGTTCGTCTCTGACATGCGGACATCCTCGTACGGATAGCGGTGTTCCGTCAGCCCTGATCGCGCGAGCGGAAGCAGGGGGAGCCCGGATTTCGCTGAGAGCCAAGGGGTGCGGGGGCGACGGGACGCCGGGGGTGGGGATCAGTCCCGCCGGCCCCGCTCACCCGCGCACAGCTCGAACGGCAGGTCCTGCGGCGTCAGTTCGTCGAGGCGGGCCGTGATGACGAGGGTGCCCTCCTCGATCTGGTAGTCGAGCGGCAGACCGAGGGACCGCATCGCCGCGACCATCGCCGTGTTGCCCGAGCGGGTCACCGCGTACACGCTCTCGCCGCCCGTCTCGACGGCCATCCGCACCAGCCTGCGCAGCAGTTCGCCGCCGATGCCGCGTCCCTGGTAGCCGTCCTCGACGAGGAGGGCGACCTCGGTCTCGTCGCCGTCCCACAGGAGGTGGCCGAGGCCGACGACGCGGCCGGAGGCGGTGCGGACGGCGAGGGTGCGGCCGAAGCGGGGGCTCAGGAGGTGGTTCAGGTAGCGGTCGGCGTCGTGGACGGGACCGTGGTAGCGCATCGTGAGGGTCTGCTGCGAGCACCGCTCGTGCATCGCCTTCGCGGCCTCCAGATCGGCCGTGTCGGCGCGGCTCACCGTGATGTCGTCACCCTCGGGCAGCGTCAGGACGTCCTGACCGCGCGGGACGCGGGGCCCGAGCCGGGTGTCCAGGTCGACCAGCGCGCGGGCGCGCGCGAACTCGGTCGGGGTGAACGGCAGGTGCGGCCGCTCCACGGTGATCACTCCGCCTTCCGGCGCCCGCAGGCGCAGCACTGTCTCTTCCAGGACCCCCTCGGCCGGCACGTCGTGCGCGCCGGGCAGCGAACGGATCGCGCACCGGCCCAGCAACTGCCGCAGGGCGAGGGGGAGTTCCGCCGCGTCCAGGGCGGTACGGGTGGCGAGGCCCAGCACCCGGGTGGGCGCGTCGACCAGGTCGTG
>NZ_JBTYMC010000666.1:0-1180 GCF_054880855.1 Streptomyces sp. S6
CAGCCCGCCTCCGTCGCCCACGGCCGCCTCTTCGCGCCGTCCGCCGGACTCTGCCTGGACGGCGAGGACGGCCGGATCGCGGACGGCGTGCGCGCCGTGCTGGCCGACTGCTCCGCCTCGGTCTCGCAGCAGTGGTCGTACCAGGCGGACGGACTGCTGCGCAGCGCCGCCACGCCGACCCTCTGTCTCGCCGCCGACGCCGACGGACACGGCGGGGCGGCCGTGCTCGCCGGGTGCGTCGTGCACTCCGGGGAGGTGTTCTTCGACCTGACCGTGCGCGGGGAACTGCTGCTGCGGCGCGGCGGAGGGCTCGTGGTGGCGCCCGGGGTGAGCCGCGAGGGGATGGGGGTCGTGGTGACCCGACGGGACGGGGCGGCGGGACAGCGCTGGGTGTTCGACTCGTCCGCGGAGGGCACGGAGGGCGCAGAGGGTTCCGGAGGCGCTGCCGGGAGCGGTGCAGGGGGTCTGACGACTCCCGCGCCGTCCGGTGGCGTGGCTCCGGACGGGGGACGGTCCCGGTCGGGGCCGCAGCGGAAGGGGCCCGGGGGGCCGCAGGGTTCGGAGGGGGATTCTGCGGCTCCCGGGGCTTCGACCGAGCCGGGAACGGGTACGGCGCCGTTCGCGCCCGGCTCCCACACGCGGGTGGCGCAGGTCGGGGCGCAGGCACCGGCCCCGGTGAGCGGCGTGGTGGAGCAGGTGGCCGCCACCGTGCGAGAACCGGTTCAGCAGGTCACCCGAGGAGTGACGGTCCTGGTCGGCGGGCTCACCGCGGGACTGCCGAAGGGGTGACACGCGTCAAGGGCGGTTCGCCGTGGTGTGTCCCACGGATCGCCGGCTCGGTGGCGGCGCATAGTGCCGTGCAGGACCGGACCTGGTCCGTCCCCGCGCACCGAAGGAGCGACGTCCCGTGTCGGATCACCTCTCCCGGCGAACCGCCCTCACCCTGCTGGCCGCAGCGTGGCCCACGCGCGCGTGGGCGACCGGAACGGACGGCACGCAGGCGCCCGCCGGGAACACGGACGACGCCGGCCCCCGCGTCGAGAGTCTGATCTCCCGACTCACCCTCGACGAGAAGCTCTCCCTCCTGCACGGCGCCCCCGACCCCGCCCCCCTCGGCCAGGCCGGTCACCTCCCCGGCGTCCCGCGCCTCGGCATCCCGCCCCTGCGCCTCGCCGACGGC
>NZ_JBTYMC010000667.1:0-1154 GCF_054880855.1 Streptomyces sp. S6
CGGGCTGCTGGCCATGCGGGACTGGCTGCTCGCCGAGGGCATCACCCTGGTGGGCATGGAAGCCACCGGCGTGTACTGGAAGCCCGTGTTCTACCTGCTGGAGCACGACATGGAGTGCTGGCTGCTCAACGCGAGGCACATGAAGTCGGTGCCCGGCCGCAAGACCGACGTGAAGGACTCCGAGTGGATCGCCAGGCTCGTCGAACACGGCCTGGTCCGCCCCTCGTTCGTGCCGCCGGAGCCGATCCGGCAGCTGCGGGACATCACCCGCTACCGCACCGAGATCGTCCGCGAACGCACCCGCGAGACCCAGCGGCTGGAGAAGCTGCTGGAGGACACCGGGATCAAGCTGTCCGCGACCGTCTCCAACATCCTGGGTGTCTCCGGCCGAGCGATGCTGGAGGCCCTCATCGCCGGTGAACGCGACCCGCACGTCCTGGCGGACCTGGCCAAAGGCAGCATGCGCCGCAAGACCGACGCCCTCGTCGAGGCCCTGACCGGGAACTTCACCGCCCACCACGCCTTCCTGGCACGGGCGATGCTGGACCGGATCGACGCCTGCACCGCCACCGAGACCCGCCTGAGCGAGCACATCGAGATGATGCTGCAGCCCTTTCGCCGCCGCATCGAACTCCTCGTGACCATCCCCGGCGTCGACACGCGCGCCGCACAAGTGATCCTCGCCGAGATCGGCGACGACATCGCCCGCTTCCCGTCGGCGGCCGACCTGGCCTCCTGGGCCGGCGTCTGTCCGGGCAACCACCAGTCCGGCGGCAGGACCGGCAGCGGCAAGACCCGGCACGGCGACCCCTGGCTGAAGGCCGCCCTCGGCCAAGCCGCCGTGTCCGCCGCGCGGACCAAGGACACCTACCTCGCGGCCCGCTACCGGCGCATCGTCGCCCGTCGCGGCAAGAAGCGTGCTCTGGTCGCCCTGGAGCACTCGATCCTCATCGCGGTCTGGCACATGTTCACCCACGACACCGAATACGCCGATCTCACCGGCCAGTACTTCCTCGAACGCACCGGCCGGGCCAGGCAGACCCGACGCCTGGTGAGCCAGCTCAACCAACTCGGCTACCAAGTGACCCTCCAAACAGAAGGAACTGCCTGACCAGCGGCTACGGACACGGGACGGGGGATTTTCGAATCAGGCG
>NZ_JBTYMC010000668.1:0-1148 GCF_054880855.1 Streptomyces sp. S6
CTAGTGTCCTGAGTTCGTGATGCGTCGTTGATTGCGGCATGGGACGTCCGGGGCCGAAGCTGGCCAAGTTCGAGTTGTCGGATCACGAGCGACAGGTGCTGAGGCAGTGGGAGCGGGCGCCTTCGACGCCGCAGGCGCTCGCGCTGCGGGCACGGATCGTGCTGGCCTGCGCGGAAGTTGACGCCGACGGACTGCCCCGGTCTGCAAGTTCGGTGGCCCGTCAGGTCGGCGTGACGACCGAGACGGTCTCCAAGTGGCGGGCCCGCTTCCTCACCCACCGCCTGGACGGGCTGGGCGACGTGCCCCGGCCGGGGCGGGCGCGGACGGTGTCGGACGAGCAGGTCGCCGAGGTGGTACGGACCACGCTGGAGACGCGGCCGAAGGACGCCACACACTGGTCGACGCGGTCGATGGCGTCCCATGCCGGCTTGTCGCAGACCACCATCTCGAAGATCTGGCGGGCCTTCGGCCTCAAGCCGCACCGGGCCGAGACCTTCAAACTGTCCACGGACCCGTTCTTCGTCGACAAGGTCCACGACGTGGTGGGCCTCTACCTGGACCCGCCCGAGAAGGCCCTGGTGCTGTGCGTCGATGAAAAATCCCAGATCCAGGCGCTGGACCGGTCTCAGCCCGTGCTGCCGATGATGCCGCACGTCCCGGAACGGCAGACCGCCGACTACGTCCGACACGGCACCACCACCCTCTTCGCCGCGCTGAACACCGCCACCGGCGAGGTCATAGGCTCGCTGCACCGCCGGCACCGGGCCACAGAGTTCAAGAAGTTCCTCACCAAGCTCGACCGGGAGGTCCCCGAGGGCCTCGATGTCCACCTGATCTGCGACAACTACGGCACCCACAAAACCGAGACCGTCCGCAAGTGGCTGAGGGCCCATCCCAGGTTCCAGCTGCACTTCACTCCCACCGGCTCGTCCTGGCTCAACCTCGTCGAGCGGTGGTTCGCCGAACTCACCAGCAAGAAGCTCCGGCGCGGCGTCCACCGCTCCGTGGAAGCCCTCGAAGCCGACATCACCGACTGGATCAAGGACTGGAACGACAATCCCCGGCCGTTCGTGTGGCACAAGACCGCCGACGAGATCCTCGCGTCCCTCGCCCGTTACTGCCGACGCATCACGAACTCAGGACACTAG
>NZ_JBTYMC010000669.1:0-1126 GCF_054880855.1 Streptomyces sp. S6
CCCGCCTCGACCGCGGCCCCTCTCCCCCCGCAGACCCCGGCCGCCGCCACCTCCCCGACGGCCAAGGCCGAGAAGGCGGTCGCGTTCGCCCGCGCGCAGATCGGCAAGCCCTGTGTGTGGGGCGCGAAGGGACCCGGTTCGTACGACAACGCGGGGCTCACGCAGGCCGCGTGGACCGCGGCGGGCGTCCCGCTCCCCCGGAACGCCGCCGAACAGGCCCAGTACGGCACGGTGGTGGACGTCACGACGCTCCAACCCGGTGACCTGGTCTTCTTCTTCGACGGCCTGAACCACACCGGCGTCTACACGGGTAACGGCATGATGATCCACGCCCCGGGCCCCGGCGCGTTCGTCCGTGAGGAGTCGATCTTCCACGCGGGCGAGACGGCCTTGCGCGGTGCGGTCCGTCCGGCGTGAGGGTGACACGCGTCAGAAGCTGACCGGCGATTCAGGAGGGACGACCACACCGCCCCTCCGGCCGTCAGGCGGCCGAGAAGAGGTCAGGGCGGGGAATCACCACCCGGACCACCCCGGAGGCCGCGAGAGGGCCGTGCAGAGCCCCTGAGGCGGGGAACAGCCGACGCCGGACTCCTGTCAAGGACGCACAGGTCCCCGGACAAGGCGGCAGAGCCGGGCCGACGCCGACATACCTTCAGGCACCCCACGCCCGGCCCGGGTCCGCCCCCTCCCTCACCCCTCCCGAGCCCCCGCGATCGCCAGCACCGTCGCCGCCGCCCCCGTCCCGAGGACGGCCCCGGCGATGACGTCGCCCGGGTAGTGCACCCCGGTGTGCACGCGCGAGTAGCCGACCGCGCAGGCGAGCAGCCCGAGGGGGACGGTCGTCACGGGCAGGGCAGTACTCACCGCGGCGGCGAAGGCGACGGCCGAGGCGGTGTGGCCCGAGGGGAAGGACGCCGAGTCGGGCATCGGGACATGGCGGCCGGGGAACGGCGAGTCCTCCGCGCGGTGCGGACGCGGGCGGCGTACGAGCTTCTTGCCCGCGAGGTTGGCCGTGGCGCGGCGACATCGCCAAGTACCTTGAGGAGCGACCGTGGTGAACGGTTTCGCGGGGTTGCCCGGCGGCGTCGGTCTGTCCCGCCTGTGCGTGTACGACTGGCCCGCCGCC
>NZ_JBTYMC010000670.1:0-1092 GCF_054880855.1 Streptomyces sp. S6
CCGGACGCGGGGCGCGAGGCGGACGCGGCGCACTGGGAGCAGGTACGGGAGGCGCACGCGGCGCTGCGCGCGCTGGCCCCGCGGATCACGGACCCGCAACTACGGGCGGAACTTCTTGCCGCCTGCGGTCTGTTGACGTTGAGTACGGAGCAGGCGGAAACCGTAGAAAGCGGTACCGCACTCGCTCCGCGCGAGTTGGACGTCCTGGCCTGCGTGGCGGCCGGGGCGACCAACGCGCTGACCGCCGAACGGCTCGGACTGATGCCCGAGACGGTCAAGGGTTACCTGCGTTCGGCGATGCGGAAACTGGCGGCCAGGACACGCGGCGAGGCGGTCGTGGCGGCCAGGAGGGCGGGCTTGTTGCCCTGAGTGGGTGAACCGGTTTCCGGACAGGGAAGGGGTGGCCGGTGTGAACCATGGCGGACGGGAGGGTTCGCGCTGGCCGGAGCCGCTTCCAGGGCCTCGTGCGGCCAGGGGGCATTCGGATCGCCGGATAGCGAATTTCTGCGCGCTTCCCGTTGTTGTCCCCCTCACCATGCCTGTCTTTCGAATTTCAAAGCGGCGTTGCCTAGAATTTGCCCCGCACACGACACTCGGAGGGGAGCGGTGACCGTGCGACGGGACTTCAAGGAGTCTGCCCGATGCCGCCCCGACCTGGTCATCGGCAGGGACGAGCTGTGGACGTCGGCCCGCGACCAGCTCGCGCGGGGCGGCAGCGTGCTGCTCCACGGACCGGCCGGAATTGGAAAGTCGACGGTCCTGCGCGCTTTGGCGGCGGATTACGGCGAGAGCGCGCACACCGTGCTGCGCTGCTCGGCGACCGAGTCCGAATCCCACCTTCCGTTCCTGGCCCTCGCCGACCTCTTCGGTCTGGTCCTCGACGACATCGCCGGCACCCTGCCCGCCGCCCAGCGCACCGCGCTCGAATCGGCGCTCACCGGGCGCGGCGAGTCCACCCTCCAGCGCGACGGCCTCGCCCTGCGGGCTGCTGGCCATGCGGGACTGGCTGCTCGCCGAGGGCATCACCCTGGTGGGCATGGAAGCCACCGGCGTGTACTGGAAGCCCGTGTTCTACCTGCTGGAGCACGACAT
>NZ_JBTYMC010000671.1:0-1070 GCF_054880855.1 Streptomyces sp. S6
GGCGCCAGACCGAACCCTTCCCAATCGAGAATCTTCAAGGACGGCGAGCGCGGCGAAGGCCCAGCGCCAGCCGGCGACCGCGCCGAGGAAGGTGCCCGCCGGGACGCCGATCACGGAGGCGACAGCGATGCCCGAGAAGACGACGGCGGTGGCCCGGCCGACCGCGGTTTCGGGGACCAGCCGCGCGGGGAGGCCCGCCGCGACCGCCCAGACCCCGCCGATGCAGACACCGACGAGCACCCGGGCCGCGAGCAGCACCGCGAGGCCGGACACGAGCGCGGAGAGCAGGTTCGCGACCGCGAGGAGCAGCAGCAGGCCGGTCAGGACCCGCCGCCGGTCGGTGCCCCGTACGGCGACCGGCAGGAGCAGCGCCGCGCCGGCCCCGACGACCCCGGGAAGCGTGACGGCGAGTCCGGCCGTCCCCGCCGAGACCCCTAGGGAATCCCCTAGGGAGGTCAGCAGTCCGACGGGGAGCATCTCGGTGGTGACGACGGCGAAGGTGGCGGCGCCGAGCGCGAGTACGCCGGGCCAGGGACCCCGGGTGGAGACGAGCCGGGGGCGGGTGGAGGTCATGTCTCCACCCTTCGCTCCGGCACTGCGGGGAACAACGGCGAAGTTCTGCTCCTTCCATGTTGCAGGCGCTGGAGCTCGACATCGGCGGCCGGCTGGTGAACCGGACGAGCCGGCGCGTCTCCCTGACCCCGCTGGGCGAGCGGTTCCTGGCCGGTCTGCGTCCCGCGTACGACGGTCTGCTGGCGGTCGTGGAGGAGGCGCGCGGCGTCCGGGTCAGGCTCGGGTTCCAGTGGTCGCTGGACAGTGAACTCACCCGTGTCGTCCGCGAGTTCGGGGACGTCGAGCTGGTCGAGCTGCCGTGGCGCGACCCGTTCGGCGCGGTGCGCTCCGGCGCCGTCGACGCCGTCGTCGTCACCCTCCCCGTGCGGGAGCCGGACCTGGTCCTCGGCCCGGTCTTCTCCTGCCACCCCCGCCGGCTCGCCGTCCCCCGGGGTCACGTCCTCGCGGCGCGGACGACGGTGTCGGCGCCGGACGTCGTGGCGCAGCCGCTGGTGGGG
>NZ_JBTYMC010000672.1:0-1067 GCF_054880855.1 Streptomyces sp. S6
GGCGGCGGGCTGGCCCTGTTCCATCCCGTGGGCCGCGCCGCCCTGGCGGCCCGTCAGGGGCGGCTCCTCACCCCGGGCGACCTGCGCGCCGAGCCCAACCTCCGCCCGCTGCTGGCCGGTTCGGGGTGGCGGATGACGTCGTACGCCGACGAGGACGACCGTTTCCTCGCGCTGGCGGTCCGGGAGGGCTGAGCCCCTTCTGCCGGAAAGGTTCCGACCCTAGGTTGGAAGGCTCGGCACCGGTGAGCAGGAGGAGGGTGGTCCGTGTGACAGGCGGGTTCCGCAGGGCCTGGGGGAAGTTGACCGGTACGGCGCCGGATGCGGCGAAGGCCCGGCGGGGCAGGGTGCCGAATCTGTTCGAGGCGGCGGCCGTGTACGTCGTGGCGTGCGCGCGGGACGATCAGGAGGGGATCGAGGAGGCGGCCGGGTGGGTGTCGCCGGAGGCGCTCTCCTTCGGGGTCCGTGAGCTGGCGTGCCGTGCGGTGGTGACGCTCGCGCGGGAGCGCGACGAGTCGCCGCAGACCGTCGCCCGCGCGCTTCTCGGACTGCCGGCCGCCTGACACGCGCCGATTCGTCCTCTCTGCGCGCGTTCTCCGCGCCCACAGCGGCTCCGGGTCCGTCCGGGAGCCGTGACAAGCACGTCACGGGCGCATTAGGGTGCGCGCGGTTGGACGAACCCGTGGGGAGGCTGGGATGGCCGGGACGGACGAGGACGTCGTCGCCGCCGATGACGCGCTGTACATACTCACGGCGGTGCTGCTGACGCCCGCACAGTTCCCGGGTGCGCTGGGCGACGACTATCCGGAGGCGTGCGCGGCGCTCGGCCTCGCGCCGCTGGCGGACGGCTACGGGCTGGTGTTCGGCCAGGACGGCACCGGCGCCCGGTGGACCGTGGTCGTCGACGACGTGTCGCTGGTGGCGGTCGCCATCGCCTCCTGGGACTGCGGGATGGAGTACGACCTGTCGCCGGACGAGCGGACGGTCGTCGCCGGTCTGCCCGGCTGGCCCCTCGCGGTGGCGGTGGCGGCGCCCGGCGTGCCCGCACCTCACGATCCCGCTCCCGAGGC
>NZ_JBTYMC010000673.1:0-1046 GCF_054880855.1 Streptomyces sp. S6
CGTGCGAGGCGGCGGCCACTGCGCACCAGGCCGCGCAGCAGGTGCGGGACGGTGCCGCCGGAGGCCGCGTCGGCGCGCAGGGACCGCAGGTCGAGCTTGATCGGTACGAGCAGGGTGTGTTCGGCCCTCAGGCCGGTGTCGAGGAGGGCGAGGGCTTCGGCGGGGGTGAGGGCCTGGACTCCGCCACGGCTCATGCGGGCCTGGTCGGTCTCGCTGAGGTGGGCGGTCAGGCCGGTGCTCTGCTGCCACAGTCCCCAGGCCATCGAGACACCGGGCAGACCGGCGGCCCGCCGGTGGGCCATGAGCGCGTCGAGGTAGGAGTTGGCGGCGGCGTAGCTGCCCTGGCCGGCGGAGCCGAGCAGCGCGGCGGCGGAGGAGAAGACGGTGAACGACGCGAGTTGCGGGGCGAGTTCGCGGGTCAGCTCGTGCAGGTGGCGGACGGCGGTGACCTTCGGGGCGAAGACGCCTTCGACGCGTTCCGGCGTCAGGGCACCGATCACCCCGTCGTCCAGGACACCGGCCGTGTGCACAACACCGGTGAGGGGGTGCTCGACGGGTACGGCCGCCAGCAGGGCCGCCACGGCGTCCCGGTCGGCCACATCGCACGCGGTCACCGTCACCGCCGCCCCCGACTCGCCGAGTTCCGCGACCAGTTCGGCCGCCCCCTCCGCATCGGGACCACGGCGGCTCACCAGCAGCAGGTGCCGTACACCGTGCACCTCCACCAAGTGCCGGGCGACCAACGCGCCCAGGGAGCCGGTGCCGCCGGTGACCAGGACGGTGCCCTCGGGGTCGAAGGCGTGCGTGCTCTCGGTCTCCGCGTCGGCGGTCTCGCGCACCAGGCGCGGGGCGGACAGGGTCGTGCCTCGGACGGCGACCAGTGGCTCCGCGGTGGCGAGGACGGGTCCGAGGACGGGTCCCGCTCCGGCGGAGCCTGCGGGGTCGAGGTCGACGAGGACGATGCGGTCGGGGTTCTCGGCCTGGGCGGCGCGGACGAGGCCCCAGACGGCGGCGCCGGCCGGGTCCGTGACGTCGGCGTCGCCGCC
>NZ_JBTYMC010000674.1:0-1035 GCF_054880855.1 Streptomyces sp. S6
GTGGAAGGCACGTCCTCCTACGGAGCCGGCTTCACCCGGGCCGCCCGCTCTGCGGGCCTTCACATCGTGGAGGTCAACCGGCCCGACCGGGCCGAACGCCGCCGCGTCGGCAAGTCCGACCCCATCGACGCCTACGCCGCCGCCCGCGCCGCCCTGTCCGGACGGGCCTGCGGCGCGCCCAAGGACGACACCGTCGCCGGCATACGCGCCCTGCACAACGCCGCCCGCTCCGCCGTCAAGGCCCGCACCGCCGCCCTGAACCAGATCGGCCACCTCCTCATCACCGCCCCCGACACCATCCGCACCAAGTACGGCCGACTCAAAGGAACGGACCGCACCGACACCCTGGCCCGGCTGCGGCCCTCCGGGGACGCCGTCCACACCGCGGTCCTCACCGCGCTCAGAAGCCTCGCCCGACGTGTCAAAGAGCTGACCGCCGAGCACGAGGCACTCACGCGGGCCCTGGACGAGGAGGTCACCGTCCACAATCCCGGCCTGCGGGCCGCCTACGGAGTCGGCCCCGACACCGCGGCCCAGCTGCTGGTCACCGCCGGAGGCAACCCCGAACGCATGCGGACCGAAGCGTCCTTCGCAGCCCTCTGCGGAGCCGCACCGGTCCCCGCCTCCAGCGGCCGGACCAACCGCCACCGCCTCTCACGGGGCGGCGACCGGCAGGCCAACGCAGCCCTCTACCGCATCGCCCTGGTCCGCATGTCCAGCGACACCCGCACCCGCGACTACGTCACGCGTCAGACCGCCGCCGGACGGACGAAGAAGGAGATCATCCGGCTCCTGAAACGGGCCATCGCCCGGGAGGTGTTCCGCTGCCTGACCACCACGGTCACCGCCCCCCACATCGCCGACCTGAGACCTCTGCGCCAGTCCAAGAACATCACCGTCACCGCCGCAGCCCGACACTTCGGACTCTGGCCGACCGCCATCTCCGCCCTCGAACGCGGAATCCGCCGAGACGACGACCTCGCCCACACCTACCGCAACTGGCTCCAAGCCGCTTGACAGGCAATAGGAGCATCA
>NZ_JBTYMC010000675.1:0-1024 GCF_054880855.1 Streptomyces sp. S6
ATTCCCGCTCCAGGAGGGTGCCGACTGCGGTAGACCGGTCGCGTGACTCGTGGTGATCTGACTGACGCCGAGTGGGAGTTGATCGAGCCGCACTTGCCGCTGGGTGCGTTCGGGCCGATCCCTGACCTGCGCAACTACTTCAACGCGGTGATGTGGAGGTTCCGTACCGGCTGCCCCTGGCGGGATGTGCCGGAGAGCTACGGCTCCTGGTCGACGGTCTACGACCGGTTCCGGCTGTGGGCGCGCGAGGGAGTGTTCCAGACCCTCATGGACGCGATGATCGCCGAGGCAGCCGCCCGCGACGATGTCGATCTCAGCCTGGTCAGCGTGGACTCGACCGTTGCCCGCGCGCATCACCACGCGGCGGGCATGGCCGTCGACCCGGAGCTCCTTGAGGACCTGGAGAAGGCCGTCGCGAAGGAAAAGGGGCTGCGGCAAAGGGGCAGAACGACTCCGTAGGCGAGAAACCCGCGGACAGGGAGGACCCCGGGCGGGAACAGCGCCGCGCCGTGCGCCGACGCCGCAGGGCCCGGCTGCGGGCCGCCGAACTGGGCCGCTCCCGGGGCGGGCTCACCAGCAAGGCCCACCTCGCCGTCGAGCGACGGTGCCGCCCTCTGTCCATCATCCTCACCCCTGGACAGGCCGCGGACAGCCCGCACTTCATTCCGGTCCTCAAGAAGATCAAGGTACGAGGTCCCCTCGGCCGTCCCAGGACCCGGCCGGACGCGGTCGCCGGAGACAAGGCGTACTCCTCACGCGCCAACCGCGCCCACCTGCGCAGACGCAACATCAAGGCGGTAATCCCGGAGAAAGCCGACCAGGCCGCCAACCGCAGGAAGAAGGGACGCTCCGGCGGCCGCCCGGTCGGCCACGATGCCACGCTCTACAAAGATCGCAACACCGTGGAGCGCGCCATCAACAAGTTCAAGGAATGGCGGGGGCTGGCCACCCGCTACGACAAGACACCCGAGAGCTACGCCGCCGGACTTCACCTGCGCGGATCCATCCTCTGGTTACGCAGCCT
>NZ_JBTYMC010000676.1:0-1023 GCF_054880855.1 Streptomyces sp. S6
CGCCGCGCCGGTGGAGCCGGACGGCCTGGCCGAGGCCGCCGACCGGCTGCGGCTGCTGCTCGCCCGGTACGAGGAACGCGGTGGCGGGGTGGGGGAGGGAGACGTCCGGGAGGCGCTCGCGGCGGCGAGCGTCGACGAGATCTTCAGCTTCATCGACCAGGAATTCGGCCGCGACACCGGCCGGAACGCCACCTCGAACAGCCGGGAAGGCCAGGAATGACCGAGATACCGGAGACCGCCAGGCTGGTCGACTACCTCAAGCGGGTCACCGCCGAACTGCACGAGACGCGGGGACGGCTGAACCGGCTGGAGGACGACGCCCGCGAACCCCTCGCGATCGTCGGACTCGCCTGCCGGCTGCCCGGCGGCGCCGACTCACCGAGCGCGCTGTGGCGACTGCTCGCCGACGGCCGCGACGCCATCGGACCGGTGCCCGCGCAGCGCGGCTGGGACGCCTCCTTCCCCGGCGGCTTCCTCCCCGACATCGCCTCCTTCGACCCCGGCTTCTTCGGGATCTCCCCGCGCGAGGCCGCCGCCATGGACCCGCAGCAGCGGCTCCTCCTGGAGACCGCCTGGGAGGCGTTCGAGCACGCCGGCCTCGACCCCCGCTCCCCGGCCGCCCGGCACACCGGCGTCTTCACCGGCCTCGTCGCCCAGGACTACGGCCCCCGCCTGGACGAGGCGGCGGACGACGTCGGCGGGCACGTCCTGACCGGCACCACCGCGAGCGTCGCCTCCGGCCGCGTCGCCTACACCTTCGACTTCGACGGCCCGGCCGTCACCGTCGACACCGCCTGCTCCTCCTCCCTGGTCGCCCTGCACCTCGCCGCCCAGTCCCTGCGCCGGGGCGACTGCTCCCTCGCTCTCGTCGGCGGTGTCTGCGTCCTGTCCACGCCGGGCACCTTCCTCAGCTTCCAGGGCCAGGGCGGCCTCGCCGCCGACGGCCGCTGCAAGGCGTTCGGCGCGGGCGCGGACGGCACCGGCTGGGCGGAGGGCGCCGCCCTGATCCTCGTCGAGCGCCTC
>NZ_JBTYMC010000677.1:0-1014 GCF_054880855.1 Streptomyces sp. S6
ACCGCCTCGCCGACCGGCGCAGGCGCGGCGGCCCGCCCGGCCCGCAGACGCCCGGGACGGTCTTCCTCCAGTTCGACGGCGTGGGCCACGACCTGCTGCACACCGCCGCCCACACCGGCCTCATGCCGACCGTCGCCCGCTGGCTCGACGGAGACGGCGCAAACGGCGCCACGCACCGCCTCACCCCCTGGCGCACCGACTGGTCCAGCCAGACCGGCGCCAGCCAGCTCGGCATCCTGCACGGCACCAACCACGACGTCCCCGCCTTCCGCTGGTACGAGAAGGACACCCGGGAGGTCATGGTCTGCAACCGCCCCACCAGCGCCGCCGAACTCCAGCGCCGCGCGGTCGAGCGCACCCGCGACACCGGGCTCCTCTCGGCGGACGGCGCGAGCCGAGGCAACCTCTTCGGCGGCGGCGCCGACGAACAGGCCCTCGTGCTGTCCGTCGCCGCCCGCCGCCGACGCGAGAACCGCTCCCGCGCGGGCTACTTCGCCTACTTCTCCGACCCCGCCAACGCCGTGCGCACACTCCTGTCGTTCACCGCCGAGGTCGGCCGCGAACTCGGCCAGTCCACCCGCGCGCGGATGCGCCGCAAACGCCCGCGCGTGAAGCGCGGCGGCCTCTACCCGCTGGTCCGCGCGTTCGCGACGGTCGTCGAACGGGACGTCGTGGTGGCCGCCGTGATGGGCGACCTGCTCGCCGGGCGGACGTCCGTGTACGCCGACCTCGTCGCCTACGACGAGGTCGCCCACCACTCCGGGCCGCTCAGCCGCGACGCCGAGAAGGTCCTCGCCCGCCTCGACCGCTCCCTCGCGCTGATCGAGAAGGTCGCCGAGCACGCGCCGCGCCCGTACCGGATCGTCGTCCTGTCCGACCACGGCCAGAGCCCCGGAGAGACGTTCCGGGCGCGCTACGGGCTCACCCTCGGGGACCTCGTCCGCGCGGGCAGCGGACTGCCCGTGCCGCGCCGGGCCGAGCGCACCCACAGTGGCGCCGAGGCGCGGACCGCCG
>NZ_JBTYMC010000678.1:0-1006 GCF_054880855.1 Streptomyces sp. S6
CGGTGGGGGCGAGGCGGGTGACGGGGCAGGCGGCGCCGGCGAGGGTGGTGAGGAGGTCGGCCACGCAGGTCGCTGCCGCGCCTGGGCCGGCGATGAGGATGCCTCGGGGGCGGCCGTCCGGTTTCAGTTGCTGGACGCCCGCTTCCGCCGCGTTCCTGGCTGCTGTGCGGACTCGCGCGCCTGCTTCCGCCGCGCCCCTCAGGAGGGCTCTGCGGTCGGCCTCTGCGAGGGCCTCCGGCGTGTCGAGGAGGGATTCGTCGAGCATGGCGGGGTCTCCGATCGCGGGGTCGGGTGGGGCGCGGGGTGGAGGGTGGGTGCGGGTCTGTGGGTGGCTGGGGTGGGACGTTTCGCTCACCCGCGCTTGCGGGGTGCCGCTGCGCCCACCCGTGCCGCCCCTAGCGGCACGACTGCCCGCAGCTGGGGCGCGGGGAGGAGACGCGCCTGCGGGTGGGGCGCGGCGCGACTGCCCGCAGCCAGGCGGAGGAGAGGAGGCGGCTGCGGGTGGGGGTGGCGATCCTCTGGGACGGTCGTCCACGGCTCGTCGTCGCGTGGTCGGCTCGGTGAGTTCCGCGTCGGACGACCCTCCCGGCGCCCCCTCGGATGTTCCTCGCCCGTCCGAGGTGTGCCTCCTGCACCGACCCCGCTACTCCGGCTTGCGGGCCTCGTCCACCAGGAGGACCGGGATGCCGTCGCGGACGGGGTAGGCGAGGCCGCAGTCGGGGCTGGTGCAGACGAGGTCGGTGTCCTGCTCGGTGAGGGGGGCGTGGCAGGAGGGGCAGGCGAGGATGTCCAGGAGGCCGGGTTCGACGAGGGGCATGAGGGGGTCCTTCACAGGTCAGGCGGCTTAGGGGGCCAGCCTAGCGCCGGGGGGCTGTGAGGCTCAGGGTTCCGGGGAGCGCAGGACGCGGAGGTGGCCTCGGCGGGCGACCTCCATGGGGTCGGCGGCGCGGCCGGATCCGGTGCCCGCGGCGCGCTCCTGGGGGCGGGCGGCCTCGCGGACGGCGTT
>NZ_JBTYMC010000679.1:0-1003 GCF_054880855.1 Streptomyces sp. S6
GAGCCGGGGTGCGCGGGGGGCCCGGCGGGCCGTGCGCCGGGTCGGCAAGGGGCGTACGCCGCGGGCGCTGATCGCCGGGGTGGGGGTCGCGTCCGCCGGGGTGCTGACGACGTTCCTCGCCTCCGGGATGTGGACGGACGGCGGTTCGGACCCGGCCGCCTCCACTGTCAGCGGCGGCGGCACCCTCCCCGGCACCGACTCCTTGGCACCCACCCCGTCCCCGGGGGCTCAGGGCCGCGTCGACCTGCCCGGCGGGCCCCGCCAGACCCGGCTGCGCAACGCGGACGCCGACCTGTGCGTGGAACTCCCCGTCGGCGCCCGTGCCGGTACCGCGCTGGTCCTTGAGGTGTGTTCCTCGAACTGGAGCCAGCAGTGGTCCTACGAGGACGACGGCCTCTTGCGCAACGTCGCCGAGCCGAAGCTGTGCGTGGACTCGCGGGCGGACGCCGGGGTCGTCATCGCCAACGTCTGTGCGGACAAGGGAAGTCCGCGCGCCGACGACGTCCGGTACGACCTCACCGTCCAGGGTGAGCTGCTGCCCCGCTGGGACGACCGGCTCCCGCTGGCGGCCGTCGGCAAGGAGCCCGGTGCGGACATCGCCGTGAAGGCGCGCGACGGTTCGGCGGCCCAGCGCTGGCTGACGGACGCGCCCCGGGAGACCCCGAGTTCGCTCTCCGGCAACGGCGCGGAGAGCCCCTCCCCGCGGCCTGCCTGAGCCTCTTCACACCGGGTCCTCCACGAGGTCGCCCGCGCCGACGGTGTCCGGGCGGGTGTGGCCCGACAGGGCGAGGGTGAGGTCGAACTCCGCGAGGAGACAACGGATCACGTGCTCGACACCGGGCTGTCCGTCCAGGCCGAGGCCGTAGGCGTACGGGCGGCCCAGGAGCACCGCACGCGCGCCGAGGGCGAGGGCCTTGAAGACGTCGGCGCCGGTGCGCACGCCGCTGTCGAACAGGACCGTCAGCCGGTCGCCGACCGCCCGCGCGACCCGGGGCAGCGCGTC
>NZ_JBTYMC010000680.1:0-999 GCF_054880855.1 Streptomyces sp. S6
GCCGGCGGGGCAGGTCGTCCTCGGCGGCGAGGAGGGGGGCGAGGGCGTCCCGGGCGGCGGCGGGCAGCCGGGACTGGCCGGGGTGCCAGGGGGAGCTGTCGAAATCCCAGCCGAGGGACCAGGGCACGAGGTCGTGCGGCATCCAGTCGCGTACGTCCGTCAGATGGCGGTCGAGAAGGCGGGCGACACAGGGTTCGAGTTCCGCGCGCAGATCGATTGGCATGGCGATGTCCCTGTTCGAAATTGCGGAGAGAGTGCGGGAGTGGTGGGGGCGGACCATGGATTCCGGCCGTACCGAGGGGAACGCGGAGCCATAATGGTCCTTATCGTTCTCGCGTCGTAGGTTGCCACGGGTACCGGGCCGACAACGGCCCGTTGCCGCTGGCGGAGTGGCACCCGGTGAATGTTTCACTCGGAAGGCGCGAAATACCGACGATGCGCCTTCGCGTCACGTCGGATTATTTTCCGTGGGTTTTATCGGCCCGTTCCGGAAGTGCTTTCGGAAACGGGCAGGGAAGGGTTCCGGGATGTCTACCAGATTAGTCATGAACCGACCGAGTGATCTCACCTTCCTCCGGGAGGCGGAATTCCCGTACCTGGACGCGGCGGATCACGCCTATCTGGACTACACGGGTGCGGCCCTGGCGCCGCTGTCCCTCGTCCGGGCGAGCGCGGCCCGCCTCGGCTCGGGGGTGTACGGCAATCCGCACACGGCGAGCCCCGCGTCGCTGGCCTCGACCCGGCTGGTGGAGGAGGCCCGGGAGGCGGTGCTGGCGTTCTGCGGGGCGTCGCCCCGGGAGTACGCGGTCGTCTTCACGCCGAACGCGACGGGGGCGATACGGCTGGTCGCGGAGGCCTACCCGTTCGGTCCGGGCAGGCCGCTGGCGTTCCTCGGGGACGACCACAACTCGGTGCTGGGGATGCGCCGGTACGCGGCGCGGGCGGGGGCGCCGGTGCGGGTCGTGCCGCTCGGGCCGGGGCTGCGTACGCGGGCGACGG
>NZ_JBTYMC010000681.1:0-999 GCF_054880855.1 Streptomyces sp. S6
AGTCGGCGGCGCAGCAGCGCCGACACCGCGCCGACGGCCAGCCCGAGCAGCAGCAGTGCGAGGACCGACCCCTGGAGCAGCGGCAGGTCCTGCGACTTGGCCGCGCCGAGCGCCGTCCGCCCGATGCCGGGGACCGCGAAGACGGTCTCCACGGCGACGGCCCCGCCGGTCAGCCCGACGGCCACCATCCCGAACTGCGGTACCAGCGGCGGCAGTACACGCCGCAGCGCCGCCCCGGCGACCCGCGTACGGCTCACCCCGGCCCCCCGCCACAGCTCGACCCACCGCTCGTCGAGGACGGCGGGCAGCGCGTCCGCGACGAGCCGTCCGAGCAGGCCGCCCGCCGGGACGCCGAGGGCGACGGCGGGCAGCACCAGATGCGCCGGCCCCTCCCACCCGGACGTCGGCAGCCACCCGAGCCACACCCCGAACACCAGCAGCAGGCCGGTCGCGAGCAGGAACTCCGGTACGGCCGCCAGCATCACGGCCCCCGCCCCGGCCGACCCCCGCCCCCGCACCAGCACCGGCGCGACGAGCACCGCCGCCAGCAGCACCGCGACCCCGAGCGCCCCGCCCATCAGCGCCAGCGAGACCTGGAGCCCGGCGGTGACGGACGGCAGCACACCGGTGCCGGACACCCACGACGTCCCGAGGTCGCCGTGCAGCAGATCACCGGCCCAACTCCCCAGCACGGCAAGGGGACCGGCGTCCAGCCCGAGGTCCCGCCGGATCGCGTCCAGCGCCTCCCGCGTCGGCTCCCGCTCCGCCGACCGGGCCCGCAGGACGGTCAGCGCGGGGTCGGTTTCTGAGAGCCAGGGCAGCAGTCCGACGGCGGCGACGACGGCGAGGAGGCCGGCGACTCGGGTCAACCGCCCGCTGTGCCGCCTCACTTGACGTAGGTCGCGGACGTGATCAGCTCCCGCTCGCGGGGGTCGTGCGCGGCGCCGACCACGCCGGCGGCGTCCCCCCGGAGCACGCGCTCGTGCAGCAGCGGCACGG
>NZ_JBTYMC010000682.1:0-996 GCF_054880855.1 Streptomyces sp. S6
CGGGGTGGCGATGCTCGGGCCGCCGGAGAGGTCCACCGCGCCGAGCACCAGTCCGGTGCGGGGGTCGCGGACGGGCGCGGCGGCGCACGACCAGGCGTGGACGGCGGTGCCGTAGTGCTCGCCCGCCACGATCTGGACGGCCCGGCCCAGCTCCAGCGCGGTGCCGGGGGCGTTGGTCCCGGCCAGCCGCTCGGACCAGCGGGCGCCTTCGACGAACCGCATCCGTTCGGCGCGGCGCAGCGCCGCCCGGTCGCCCTCGACCCACAGGAGGGTGCCGTCGGTGTCCGTGACCGCGAAGACGTGTCCGTCCTGCGCCGCGTCCCGGCCGAGGAGGTCGCGCAGGAGGGGCAGGGCGGCGGCGAGGGGGTGGGCGCGGCGCCGCTCGTCCAGCTCCGTGCGGGCGCCGTGCACCGGGGGCACGGCGTCGGCCCGTACCCCGTGTGCGGCGCAGCGTGCCCAGGAGTCGGCCACCAGGGGACGTGGCTCGTGGGTGGTGGGGGACACAGCCATGGCACCTCCTGTCCGTGTGTCCGGTTCACCCGGTGACCGGCACCAGCACCACCGGACAGTGGGAGCGGCTCAGCAGGGTGTGCGCGACCGCCCCGGGGTGCCGGTGGGTGCCGATGACGACGACGGACGCCTCACGGCCGGCCTCCAGGAGGGCGTGGGCGGGGTCGGTGGTCACGGCGCTGATGTCGACGGGGACGTCCGGGTGGGCCTCCCGCAGCCGGGCGACGCCGAAGCGGGGGACGGCGCGCTCGGCGTGTTCCTGCTGTGCCTGGCGGCGCAGGCCGGGGCTGTCCCCGGGGATCGGCGAGGGCAGTTCCGGGACGGTGTGCCGGTGGAGCGGGGCGTGCAGGACACGCAGGGGCGACTTCCGCCGCTCCGCCTCCTGGAAGGCGTAGACGGCCGCGTCGTCGTCGGCGTCACCGCGCAGGCCCAGCAGGACCGGGCGCGGGGCGGACGCGTGGTCGCGGGGGCGGTCGTCGCGGACGA
>NZ_JBTYMC010000683.1:0-993 GCF_054880855.1 Streptomyces sp. S6
CAACGTCCTCCCGAACTCGGCTGACATGTAGTTACTTCCGCGATCCGAGTGAAATATAGCGTCGGCCGAGAGGTTCCTGTTCCGTGCCGCGTTACGGATCGCCCTGGATATCAGTGGGGTTTGGTAGTGGTCGTCCATCGCGTAACCGATGACTTCCTTCGTGCAGCAGTCGATGACCGTCGCGAGGTACAGCCAGCCTTCCCCGGTCGCGATGTAAGTGATGTCGCCGACGAGTTTTTCGCCGGGCGCATCCGCGGTGAAGTCGCGGCCGACGAGGTCCGGCACCTGGCCGGCCGCAGCCTGGGTGAGGTTGAACCTCTTCGGCCGTGGCAGGCAGGGCACCAGGCCCAGTTCGCGCATGAGGCGGCGGACCAGCTCCACGCCCGCGGCGACGCCCCAGCGGTGCAACTGGGCCTGGACACGCCGGTGCCCGTAGGTGCTGTCGGACATGTCGAAGGCTTTCCCGATGAGCAGTTTCAGTTCTTCGCGCCGTTGAGCTGTCGCGGATTCCGGGCGGGATCGCCAGTCGTAGTAGCCGGATCTGGAGACGCCTAGGCGGCCGCACATGAACTCGACGCTGTATGCGTACTTCTCGGTGTCGAGCCGCATCTCGTCGATGAACTCGTACTTGCTTGCTACCGGGGATCCTTCGCGAAGTACGCTGCGGCTTTTTTCAGGAAGGTAACTTCCATCTCCAGCTCGCGATTGCGTCGTTCGAGTTCCTTCAGGCGTGCCCGCTCGTTCACCGTCAGTTCCGCATCGGGAGCCGGTTCCTGCTGCTTCTGGTGCTTCTTCACCCAGCCGCGCAGCGTCTCCGAGTTCAGCTCAAGCTCCCGGGCGACTTCGGAGATCGTCTTGCTTGACCTCAATGCGATCTGGACGGCTTCCTCGCGGAACTCCGGCGAGTACTTACTGGGTGGCGCCACTTCTTCCTCGTTTCCTTGTTCAGGACAACCCTATTGGGTGCCTGTCCGGAAACTTCGTGGCCCCTCA
>NZ_JBTYMC010000684.1:0-983 GCF_054880855.1 Streptomyces sp. S6
CCGCCGTCACCTCGGCCGGCAGCACCCGCAGCGCGGCCGTCTCGGCGGCGAAGGCGGACGCCCGCGCGGGGTCGGGGAGTTCGCCGTAGACCAGGAGGTACCAGACGTCCTCGAAGGAACGGGTCTGCGCGAGGTCGACGGCGGAGTACTGGCGGTAGTGGTAGAAGCCCTCGGTGCCGCGCACGTCACCGACGCGGGTGTCGGTGACGACGACACCGGCGAGTCCGCGCGGGACGTCGACGAAGGTCGGGGTGGACCTGTTGACAGACATGACTTGCCTCCTTGAACTTGATTCGACTGTCCATCATTGACTTAACAACTGTCAATATTGATTGAATCAATATGTACTCCATCCGGATACGGTGACCCCATGCGCGACCAGGAACCCTCCCCCGGCCACCCCGAACGCCGTCTGAGCACCAAGGAAGCGGCCGAACTGCTGGGCGTGAAGCCCGAGACGGTGTACGCGTACGTCAGCCGAGGCCAGCTCAGCAGCCGCCGCGTACCCGGCAGCCGGAGCAGTACTTTCGACGCCGCCGAGGTGAACTCCCTCGCGCTCCGCAGCAGACGGGAGAGCGCCGGGAGCCCGGGCGCCGGAGCCGAGCCTGCCGTCCGCACCCACCTCACGTACATCGCCGACGACCGCTACTTCTTCCGGGGCGTCGACGCGGTCGAACTGGCCGGCGCGCACTCCTACGAGGAGGTCGCGGAGTGGCTCTGGACCGGCGAACTGCGCGCGGGAGCGACGTTCACCGCGCCGGAGGCGTCCCTCAAGGCAGCCCGCCGGGCGGCCCGCGCACTGCCCGAACACTCCGGCCCCGCCGACCGGCTGAGGGCGGCGGCCGTCGCGTCCGCCGTCGTCGACCCCCTGCGCTTCGACATGACGATCCTCAACGTGGCCCTGCCGACGATGGCGGGCGACCTCGGCGCGAGCACCGGCCAACAGCAGTGGATGGCGGACGCGTACGTCGTCGTCTTCGCCG
>NZ_JBTYMC010000685.1:0-968 GCF_054880855.1 Streptomyces sp. S6
GTGCGGGCGCCCCTCACCGAGCGCGGCCCGCTGCGGCCGTGGCAGCCACGCGGGACCGTCTTGATCACGGGCGGCACCGGCGGCATCGCGGCCCACCTCGCGCGCAGACTGGCAGGCCAGGGCGCCGAGCACCTCCTGCTGCTGGGTCGGCGTGGAGCCGACGCCCCAGGATCCTCCGAACTCGCCGAAGAAATAAGGGCGTTGGGCGCGGACGTCTCCTTCGCGGCCTGCGATGTCACCGACCGCGACGCCCTCGCCGCCGTCCTCACCGCCATCCCCGACGACCGGCCCCTCACCGCCGTCCTCCACACGGCCAGCTCCACCAGCTACGGCCCCGTCCTCGGCGTCGACCCCGGTGAACTGCTCACCGGCATGGCCGCGAAGGCCGTCGGCGCCCGGCACCTGGACGAGCTGACGGCCGGGCTGGACCTGGACGCGTTCGTCCTGTTCTCGTCCGGCGCCGCGGTGTGGGGGAGCGCCGGGAACGGCGTGTACGCCGCCGCCAACGCCTACCTCGACGGTCTCGCCCACGAGCGCCGGGACCGGGGTCTCCCCGCCACCTCCGTCGCGTGGGGCGGCTGGGCCGACGGCGGCATGCTGAGCGACTTCGACCAACTGGCCGACCAGTTGGAGCGCCTCGGTGTACGCCGGATGCGGCCCGAGACCGCCATGGACGTGCTGTGGGAGGCCGTCGAGTACGGGGAGACGACGCTCACCGTCAGCGACATGGACTGGGAGCGGTTCGCGCCGGTCTACGCGATGTCCCGGCGCCGCCCCCTGATCGAGGAGATCCCCGAGGCCGCCCGCGCCCTCTCGCCGGCCGGCGACAACGGGTCCGACGGCGGTGACGACAGCGCGGCCGGACAGCTCCGCTCGACCCTGGCGGGCCTGAACCCCACGGACCAGCGGGCCGCCCTGCTGGACGTGGTGCGCGGCCGGGCCGCCGCCGTCCTGGGCCACGACGAGCC
>NZ_JBTYMC010000686.1:0-965 GCF_054880855.1 Streptomyces sp. S6
CGCGGACTGGCGTGCCGCGGCGCCGACCGCCGCGGCATGCCGGTGCCGTGCGCCGGAGTGCTGCCCGGACCGGACTCGGCAGAGGGCGCCGGGACGGTCGTCCCGAAAGAACCGGAACTCCCCGCACCACCCGAACCCTCCGCGGCACCCCCGGCCCGACCCGCGCTCCCCAGCAAGGCCTGCGGCACGACCAGGATCGCCTGAACTCCCCCGTAGATGTTGCTCTGCAACCGCACCCGGATCCCGTGCCGCCGGGCGAGCTGGGAGACGACGAACAGCCCGATGCGCCCGTCGGCGAGCAGCCGGCCGACGTTGACCTGGTCGGGATCCGCGAGGAGCGCGTTCATCCGGACCTGCTCCTCGGGCGGCATGCCCAGCCCCCGGTCCTCGACCTCGACGGCGAGGCCGGAGGTGACGAGGTTGGCGCGGAGCAGGACCTGCGTGTGGGGCGCCGAGAACACCGTCGCGTTCTCGACGAGTTCGGCCAGCAGATGGATGACGTCGGCGACGGCGTGCCCCCGCAGCTCCCCGTCCACCGGCGGCACCAGCTTGACCCGCGAGTACTGCTCGACCTCGGCGATGGCGGAGCGCAGCACCTCGGTCATGGCGACGGGATGGCTCCACTGCCGGCGCGACACCGCTCCCCCGAGGACCGCGAGGTTCTCGGCGTGCCGCCGCACCCGGGTCGCGAGGTGGTCGACGTGGAAGAGCCCCTTGAGCAGGTCGGGGTCCTCGATCTCGTTCTCCAGCTCGTCGAGGAGCAGGATCTCCCGGTGCACGAGGGACTGGAGCCGCCGGGCGAGGTTGAGGAACACCTCCAGTTTCTGCTCGCTGCCGGTCCGGCTGGACAGCTGCGTCGCCTGGACGACCGCCGCGACGGCCCCGTCGTGCGCCCGCGCCAGATCCGCCGCGAGCAGTTCGAACTCGTCGGCGTCGGCGGGCGGCAGCCCCCGGCTGCGGCGCTG
>NZ_JBTYMC010000687.1:0-954 GCF_054880855.1 Streptomyces sp. S6
CCGGCGGCCGACGAGCCGGGGCTCGTGCCGGGCCCGGTCCCGCGCGGCGGCGAACACCTGGCGCCCGCGCGAGAACTGGTTCAGCGCGGAGGACAGGGTCCCGCCGGAGATCATCGCGTCGGCGGCCACGAACCCGTCGACCGTCAGCGGCACCCCCTCCGGCAGCTGACGCACCGTGAAGTACGCCCCCAGGTCGTGCGGGACCGAGTCGAACCCGCACGCGTGCAGCAGCCGCGCCCCGGTCTCCCGCGCGCGTGCGTCGTGCCGCACATAGGTCAGGTCGACGAACTCCGGCTCCCCGGAGAGGTCGAGGTAGTCCGTGCCGCTGTCGGCGCAGGCGGCCACGAGGTCGTCGCCGTAGGTCACGTACGGGCCGACGGTCGTGGCGACGACACGCGCCTGATCCGCGAGAGCCCGCAGTGACGCCGCGTCGGCGACGTCCGCGCGCAGCACCCCGACGGCCTCCCCGCCGGGCAGCCGCTCCCGCAGCAGCTCCAGCTTCTCCACGCTGCGCCCGGCGATCGCCCACCGCAGCTCGGCAGGGGCGTGCTCGGCGAGGTACTCCGCGGTGAGCGTGCCGACGAAGCCGGTGGCCCCGAACAGCACGACGTCGTACGGGCGGTCCGTCTTCTTCAGCCTGCTCATGACACCCCTCGGGTCGTACGGTGCGCCGTTGTCAGTGCCCGAGGCTAGCGTGGGGGGCACGGGACGCGATCAAGCACCCGGG
Organism: Streptomyces sp. S6; assembly: GCF_054880855.1. Lineage (NCBI taxonomy): Bacteria > Bacillati > Actinomycetota > Actinomycetes > Kitasatosporales > Streptomycetaceae > Streptomyces > Streptomyces sp. S6. The sequence continues at coordinate 728 of NZ_JBTYMC010000687.1, forward strand.
CATCCGGACAGGCGGGTTTCCAAGCGCTTGCTCTTGTGCCGACCGGAACACGTTCCTAGCATCGGCGATGACGACGGCGAGGGGGCTGGATGACGACGGCAGGACACGGACCGCTCGCCGGAGTGCGCGTGGTCGAGCTGGCCGGCATCGGCCCCGGCCCGTTCGCCGCGATGCTCCTGGCCGACCTCGGCGCCGACGTCGTCCGCGTGGACCGCCCCGGCCGCCCC
>NZ_JBTYMC010000688.1:0-949 GCF_054880855.1 Streptomyces sp. S6
GCCGCGAGCGCGCCGGCCGCGCGGCCCGCGTCGAGGGTCCGGCTCAGCTCCGGGAAGAGCGAGAGCGCGGCCGGCTGGAGGTCGTTCGACACGCTCGCGGCCAGCGCCTCGACGTCCCCCTTCGCGAGCGCGGCCAGCAGCTCCGGGGACGCGACGGGCTCGGGGACGACCGTCCCCGCCGTCAGCCGGTCGAACTCCCGGTACACGGCGGGCGTCGACAGCCCGTGGACGGCTGTGGCGAACACCCAGTGGAAGTCGCCGCCCACCTCCAGCGGCGTCAGCAGCTCACCCCGCCCGACGCCGAGCGCCGCGCCACCGACGAGGCTGAAGGGGACGTCGCTCCCCAACTCGGCGCAGATGTCGAGCAGTTCGGCGCGAGACGCCCCCGTCCCCCACAGCGCGTCGCACGCGACCAGCGCACCGGCGCCGTCCGCACTCCCGCCCGCCATGCCGCCGGCGACCGGGATGTCCTTCGCGATGTGGATGTGGACGTCGGGAGCGTGCCCGTACCTCTCCGCGAGCGCGATCGCGGCCCGCGCGGCGAGGTTCGTGCGGTCCAGGGGGACCTGGTCGGCGTCGGGGCCCTCGCAGGTGACGCGGAGTTCGTCGGCGGGGGTGACGGTGACCTCGTCGTACAGGCCGACCGCGAGGAAGACGTTCGCCAGGTCGTGGAAGCCGTCGGGGCGGGGGGCGGCGACGGCGAGCTGGACGTTGACCTTGGCGGGGACGCGGACGGTGACGGTCACGCGGACTCCTCGGGGGCGTCTGCTTCAGGGGTACTAGGGGTACTAGGGGTACTAGGGGTCTCCGGCAGCGCCGCCCCCTTGTTCTCCGCGATCCGCGCGAACTCCTCCACCGTCAGCGACTCCCCGCGCGCCTGCGGCGAGACCCCCGCCGCGACGAGGCCGTCTTCTTCGACGCCCTGCGCCGCATCCACTCCGTCACCCTC
>NZ_JBTYMC010000689.1:0-923 GCF_054880855.1 Streptomyces sp. S6
GCGGCGACGGAGGCGTAGGGCGCGAGCCGGTGCCCGGCCGGCTCCCAGGCGTGGACGGCGACCACCCGCGCGTTCAGCAGGCGGGCTTGTCCGGCCGCCCAGCGCAGGGCGGCGAGGGACTCCTCGGAACCGTCGACACCCACCACGATGTCGTTCATTTCCGGTACCCGCGGTGATCGTCGTGGTCGCCGAAGTAGTGCCGTTCCTCGACGTACTCGTTCTCCCCGGGCCGCAGGACCGAGCCCGGCGTGCTCAGGAAGGCGATGAGCCCGAAAATGCCCGCCGCCATCAGGGCGACCCCGACGATGACCGAGCTGTACCCGAACACCATGCAGGTGCCCACGATGGTGGCTCCGATGAGGATGAGCGGGACCATGGCCGCTGCTCCTTTCCGTGTTCCCGTGCCGCGCGCGGCTCAGAGCTTGCGCAGCCAGTCGTCGGCCACGCCGTGCAGCGCCTGCTCGGCGGGGCGCAGGTGGGTGTCGTCGATGCGGTAGGCCAGGTGGTCGACGACGTCGACGACACCGTCGAGCCGGCGTGTCATGCCGACCGCGATGGGGATCTCGCTGCGCCGTTCCAGCCGCCCGGAGAGGGTGACGACGCCGTCCTCGACCGTGACGTCGATGGTCTGGGGGACCAGCCAGAGCGTCTCGACGAGGACCTCCTGCCGCACAGCGCTCAGGATCTCGGCGTCCGGGCGCAGGAAGACGTGCAGCAGGTCGTGGCGGGTGACGATGCCGGCGAGCCGGTTCTCCTCGTCCACCACCGGCAGCCGGTCGACACGCCGGCTCGCCATGAGCCGGGCGGCTTCGGTGACGGTGGCGTCGGCGCGGACGGTGACGGCGGGTGCCGTCATGATCGCCCCGGCCGTGCGCGCCTTGCTCCTGGCCTCCGCCCGGCGGGCCCGCGCCCCGAGGTGGCGG
>NZ_JBTYMC010000690.1:0-916 GCF_054880855.1 Streptomyces sp. S6
GCAGCTCAGAAGAGGTAGAGCACTACGTCGGTCTGCGGATGGAGCGGCAGAAGGTTCTGGAGAAGGAGAACCCGCCGCAGGTGATGTGCATCCTCGACGAGGGTGTCGTACACACGCTGGTCGCGGCGGGGCTGCCGCTGGACATGGGCCCGTTCTTCTGGGCGCAGGCCCAGCCGGGCCGGCCGGTCCCGACGCTGGCGGAGCTGGCGCAGGAGCGGGGTGTGCAGCCGTCGTCCGACGCGGGGTCGTACCTCGTGATGGGCAGCGACTTCGGCAAGGCGATCTGTGTGCAGTACGGCACCGCCAACATCGTCGCCGTGCCGGTCGAGGCGGGGCCGGGCGGGGCGCCTGTCGCGCCGCAGTTCGTGAACTCGGGGCTGCCCGAATTCGCGCGCTGTCTCGCCCTGTTGGGGCGGATGTGGCGGCTGCGGTTCGGGCTGAACCCCGAGCAGGCGGGGCGCTGGACCGTCGATTTCCAGGCGCAGTTGGCCTCGCTGGACCCGGCGGCGCTCGGTTCGCCGGACAGTTGGTGGTCGGTGCTGCTGGAGCAGATGTGGGACGGGCTGCTGTGACGCCGTCCTGACCCGGCCTCCCGAGACGAGGAAGCCCGCAACCGGTGGAAAACGGTTGCGGGCTTTTTCTGTGCCGCGACCCGTAACCCTTCACGGAGTGTCACGTTACGCACCTTTCGATTCGAACAGTCAAGATATGCGCAAAATCGTTCGGATCTCGCGAGAGGTTTCCAGCATGGGCAGCGCGTCGGTGTCGCCGTACGGGTTCGGCACGGTCCGTGGGCGCGGGTACCGCCCCGCGCAGGTCGAGGGCACCCGTCCCACTCCGGCAGTGGTCCCCTGTGCGTTCAACAGCCTTACTTCACCGAAGAGTTCACGCCCCTCGGCCACCCCCTTCGCGACGG
>NZ_JBTYMC010000691.1:0-910 GCF_054880855.1 Streptomyces sp. S6
GCGTACACGCTCGCCGGGCTCGCCGCGATCCTGGTCGTGGCGTCGGGGCCCGCTCCGCAGACCGTCCTGGACGGCTCGCAGTCGGTGGCGGTCGCGGCGGCGACGATCACCGTGATCGCGTTCCTGGCCAGGCCCGGCGCGAAGCCCGGACTGCGGCACGCGACCGGCTCCGGCATCGTCTCGGGGGTCGCCTCGGCGCTCACCCAGACGGTGACGGTCGCCCTCACCGAGGACGGCGCCCTGCCGCTGTACCAGGTCCTGGGCATCGCCCTGCTGGTGGCCGCGTTCGCGACGGCGGGCCTGCTGCTGTCCCAGACCGCCTACCAGGACGGCCTCGGCGCACCGCTCGCCATGGTCACCCTCGCCAACCCGGTCGCCGCCGCGGCCATCGGCCTCACCCTCCTCGGCGAACGCCTCCAGGGCGGCGCCGCCGGCATCCTCCTCGCCGTCGCGGGCGCCGCCCTCGCCGGGTACGGCGTCGTCCTGCTGTCCCGCGCGACCCCCGAGCCGGCCGTACTCCCCGAGAGCCGCACCGCCGTCGTCCGGGAGTCGTACGGGTACGACGCCGCGCCGGACGACGAGGCGCACCCCGTCGCGGTGGTCCTCGCGCTGTGCCCCGAGTCGGCGTCGCAGGAGCCGGCGCTGCTGCCGAGGCCGACGGCGGGGCCCGGACAGCTGACGGCGCTGTAGGGGCCGCCGGCCGTGCCTCGGGAGTGCCCCTTCGGACCTTCACGGCCGCGGGGGCACTCCTGTACCAAGGGAGGGGAACGTTGCGGCCGAGAGACTGAGGTGGGTTCATCATGCGGGCGAAGAAGGAGCAGCCGCAGGAGTCGGCCGGTGCCCGTCGCGCACCGGACACGTCCCGGCAGGCCGAGCCGGCGGCCCCGGCCGGACCCCTCCCGCCCCGCTC
>NZ_JBTYMC010000692.1:0-907 GCF_054880855.1 Streptomyces sp. S6
GTGCGCGCAGCGCCTCCTGGGCGGCGTGCCGGTCGCGGCCCGCGAACAGCGCGCGGGAGAGCGCGAGCGCGGTGTGGCGCTCCTGGGGCGAGAGGTAGCGGTTGCGGCTGGAGAGCGCCAGGCCGTCGTCCTCGCGGACCGTCGGGACGGCGACGACCTCCACGCCGAAGTTCAGGTCGCGGACCATCCGGCGGATCAGCGCGAGCTGCTGCGCGTCCTTCTGGCCGAACAGCGCGACGTCGGGGCGGGTGAGGTGCAGGAGTTTGGCGACGACCGTCAGCATGCCGTCGAAGTGCCCGGGGCGGACGGCGCCTTCGAGGCGCTCGCCCATGGGTCCCGCGCTGATGCGGACCTGGGGTTCGCCGCCGGGGTAGACCTCGTCGGCGGAGGGCGCGAACACGGCGTCCGCGCCGGCCTCCTCGGCGATCTTCAGGTCGGCGTCGAGGGTGCGCGGGTAGCGGTCGAGGTCCTCGCCCTTGCCGAACTGGAGGGGGTTGACGAAGACGGTGACGACGACCTCGCCGCCGGGCCCGGCGATCTCGCGGGCGGAGCGGATCAGGGTGGCGTGGCCGTCGTGGAGGGCGCCCATCGTCATGACGACGGCTCGGCGGCCCGTACGCGTGCGTGCGTGCAGTTCGGCGGCCGTGCGCAGCAGGGCGAGGCTCATCGGGCGTCTCCTTCGGTGCCGTGCGAACCGGTGTCGTGCGAACCGGAGCCGCCGCCCGCGAGGACCCCGAGGAGGTCCTGTGCGAGTTCCGGCTTGAGCAGGCCGTGGGCGAGGGCGCGGTCGGCGGTCGCGCGGGCCATCGCGAGGTACCCGGCGACGGTCTGGGGCGCGTGCTTGCGCAACTCCCCGACGTGCGCGGCGACCGTCCCCGCGTCCCCGCGCGCGACGGGCCCGGTGAGG
>NZ_JBTYMC010000693.1:0-896 GCF_054880855.1 Streptomyces sp. S6
TTCGATGTTTGACGCTTCACAGCGGGTACCGGAATATCAACCGGTTATCCATCGACTACGCCTGTCGGCCTCGCCTTAGGTCCCGACTTACCCTGGGCAGATCAGCTTGACCCAGGAACCCTTAGTCAATCGGCGCAAACGTTTCTCACGTTTGTATCGCTACTCATGCCTGCATTCTCACTCGTGAACCGTCCACCACTGCCTTCCGGCGCGGCTTCACCCGGCACACGACGCTCCCCTACCCATCACAGCACCCGTTGGGGCTATACACTGCAATGACACGACTTCGGCGGTACGCTTGAGCCCCGCTACATTGTCGGCGCGGAATCACTAGACCAGTGAGCTATTACGCACTCTTTCAAGGGTGGCTGCTTCTAAGCCAACCTCCTGGTTGTCTCTGCGACTCCACATCCTTTCCCACTTAGCGTACGCTTAGGGGCCTTAGTCGATGCTCTGGGCTGTTTCCCTCTCGACCATGGAGCTTATCCCCCACAGTCTCACTGCCGCGCTCTCACTTACCGGCATTCGGAGTTTGGCTAAGGTCAGTAACCCGGTAGGGCCCATCGCCTATCCAGTGCTCTACCTCCGGCAAGAAACACACGACGCTGCACCTAAATGCATTTCGGGGAGAACCAGCTATCACGGAGTTTGATTGGCCTTTCACCCCTAACCACAGGTCATCCCCCAGGTTTTCAACCCTGGTGGGTTCGGTCCTCCACGAAGTCTTACCTCCGCTTCAACCTGCCCATGGCTAGATCACTCCGCTTCGGGTCTTGAGCGTGCTACTCCAACGCCCTGTTCGGACTCGCTTTCGCTACGGCTACCCCACCCGGGTTAACCTCGCAACACACCGCAAACTCGCAGGCTCATTCTTCAAAAGGCACGCAGTCACGAGA
>NZ_JBTYMC010000694.1:0-895 GCF_054880855.1 Streptomyces sp. S6
ACGCTCCTGCTGACCGACCGCGCCCAGCCGGGTGGCCGGCGAGGAGCCGCCCCGGACCTCATGGAACTCCTCCCCCAGTGGCTGGCCGCGGCCAACGCCCACGGGTACGCGCCACCCCCGCAGTCCCTCCCGGCCCTGCTGGACGCGGCCCGGGGCCGGACCGATCTGCGGCCGTCGGCGCTGGAGTTCGCGGGCCCGAGGGCACTGTGGCTGGCGCGGCTCAACCCCGACTGGCGGTTCGCGCTGCGGGCGACGGCCGGGGACGGGGTGGCGCTGCCGGGCCCGGAGGAGACCGAGCGGGTCCGGCGACTGTGGGAGGAGGGCCTGTTCGCCGAGCGGGTGACCCTGCTCATCGCCCTGCGCACCCGCGACGCCGGCGCGGCACGCGAGCTGCTGAGGTCGACCTGGCCGGCCGAACGCGCCGAGGACCGCCTGATGTTCCTGGACTCCCTGCGCACCGGGCTGACCCCTGCCGACGAGCCGTTCCTTGAGCAGGCGCTCTCCGACCGCAGCCGCAACGTCCGGTCGACGGCGGCGGAACTGCTCTCCGCGCTCCCCGGTTCGGCGCTCGCCACGCGCATGGCGGCCCGCGCCAGTTCGTGCGTCGCCCTCGACCGCATGACCGAGGTCCCGTCGATCGTCGTGGAGGCACCGCACGAGTGCGACGCGGGCATGGAGCGCGACGGTGTGATCAGGACGGCTCCGACGGGGCGGGGTGAACGGTCGTGGTGGCTCGGCCAGTTGGTGGAGGCCGCGCCGCTCGGTGCCTGGCCCGCACGGCTGGGCGGCCGTACACCGGAGGAGATCGTCGCTCTGCCGGTGGCGGACGGCTGGCTGGGCGAACTGCACGCCGCGTGGTGCCGGGCGGCCGTCCGGCAGGGGGACGCGGAGTGGT
>NZ_JBTYMC010000695.1:0-892 GCF_054880855.1 Streptomyces sp. S6
CGGCTCCACCCACAGCCGCCGCAGCGCCCCCGCGGCCTCCAGCGTCGCCTTCGCCTCCGGCAGGGTCCGCACGGAGACGTCGGGCCGCAGCCGCTCCAGCAGCAACACGCCCTCGCTCCCGCCCCCGAGCACCTGGACGGCCCCGAGCCCGCCCCAGTGCGTCAGCGCGGCCAGCTCGGCGGCGGGCCGGAACCGCTCGGGCGCGATCTTCAGCACGGCGGGACTCCCGTCCCCCCGCCTCACCAGCACGACGAGACTGCTGCGCCCCCCGGGCACCTGCACCCGCTCGACACTCACCCCGCACGCGGCGACAGCCCGCTCGGCGACGCCGGGCAACCCCTCCAGCCAGGCGGCAGCCCCCGGCACACTCTCGGAAAGCGCCCTGACCAACCGCTGAGGCGGCTCGATGTGCGGCATGCGTGAGGTGTTCCCTTCCCGTTCCTGACCGACCAACCCGACCCCACCCGTCACTCCACCGACGCCGGGTGAGTGCCCACCAGCTCAGCGACCGCTCCCGGCCACCGGCCGCGAAAGAGCCGATGTCACGCCCCCGCCGACGGAGTCACCCCCGCTGAAGCGGCCGAATCCCGGCCACCCCGCTCGGGGAGCCCAGGGAAGGGTACGCGGCCTCCACCCCACCGCACCGCCCGCACCGCGGCCTCCCGCAACGCCCCGGCCGCATCGCCCCGCCGGGTGCCGGAGGTGGCCCGCACCAGGTCGGAGTACACCCCGGAGATCCGCTCCTCCAGTTCCGCGGCGAGCCGTACGGCGGCGTCGGGGCCCTCGACGGGGAACGGCAGCGCGTACCCGGCGTCCGCGGCGACGGGCTCGGCGCCGAGGTCCCGGGCGGTGCGGGCCAGTGCGTCCCGGCGGGCCCGGTGGGCGTCCCACG
>NZ_JBTYMC010000696.1:0-879 GCF_054880855.1 Streptomyces sp. S6
CGGCCCGCGGGGGCAGGGGGGCGCCGGGCCGTGGCGGCAGTGGTTCGCCGAGTTCGCCCTCGACGGCGCCGGCCATCGCGCGCAGCACGTCGAGGGTGCGCTCGGCCTCGGCCTCGTCGACCAGGGTGATCGCGAAGCCGACGTGGACGACGACGTAGGAGCCGACGTCCGCGTCGGGGACGCAGGTCAGGCACGCCTCGCGGCGCACCCCGCCGAAGTCGACGGTGGCCATGCGCAGTCCGGCGTCGTCATGGATCTCCAGGACGCGTCCCGGGATGCCGAGGCACACGGGGTCTCACCTCTTCTCGTGGCGGGCGAGCCGGGCGGCGGCGACCGCGGCCTGGCCGTAGCTGATGCCGCCGTCCCCGGCCGGGACCTCGGAGCCGACCAGGACCCGCAGTCCCTGGGCGTGCAGCCGGCGCCGTACCCCGGTCAGCAGGAGGCGGTTGGCGAAGCAGCCGCCGCCCAGGCACACCGTGCGCGGCGCCCCGTCGGCGACGGCGCGTGCGACGAGGTCGGCGGTGACGGCGGCGAGCGTCAGGTGGAAGGCGGCGGCCAGCCGGGGCACCGGCTCGCCGTCCAGGCGGCGGCGCAGCAGGTCGGTGAGGGTGGCGGTGGAGTCGTACACCCACAGTCCGCCCGCGCGCACGAGGCGGTGGTCGAGCGGCGCGGCGTGCTCGTCGCCCGCGGCCGTCTCCAGGAGGGCGGCGGCCTCGCCCTCGTAGGTGATCCGGTCGGCGAGGCCGAGCAGGCTCGCGGCGGCGTCGAAGAGGCGTCCGGCGCTGGAGGCGCGCGGGCAGTTGACGTCCCGCTCGACCATGGCCCGTACGGCGCCCGCCTCGGCCGGGTCCAGGCGGGCGGCGTAGGCCGCGGTGAGGT
>NZ_JBTYMC010000697.1:0-872 GCF_054880855.1 Streptomyces sp. S6
GGAGGTGCTGGGCCCGGCGCCGGAGGTCGCGCGGCTGCTGCTGCGGCGGTACGACGAGGCGCGGACCCCCACGCGCCCGGAGCCTCTCGCGGTGCTCACCGCCGGGGTCACCTCGGTTCACTGATCCGGCGTCCTCGGAACCCGGGTGCGCGGCACGCTCCGCTCAGCCCTCTCGAACAGCCGCGACGGCGTCGTCCGCGAGTCTCAGCAGCTCCGCGACCGGCAGCGAACCGGCCGGACGGCGCTCGCGGGCGAACTGGTTCGCAAGGCGCTGGAGGAGGCTGTTCAGCGGGGTCGGTACGCCGTGCAGCCGGCCGAGGAGGGCGATCTCGCCGTTGAGGTGGTCGGCCTCGATGCTGCCGGTGCCGCGCGCGAGGGACTGCCAGGAGGAGCCGCCGCCGCGCGGGGCGCCGGGCAGCGGGACGAGGGTGATCTTGTCGCCCCGCAGGGCCTTCTCCTCCTCGGTGCCGGTGTAAGCGATTCCCGCCGCTTTCAGCACCGCCTCCCCCTCCTCCCGCACCCGCTCCCACAGGGCCACGGCCCCCTCGTGACCGGACACCGCGTCCGCCGCGTTGCCCAGGTTGGTCAGCAGTTTCGCGTACTGCCAGCGGCTCACGTCGGGAACGACGGGCGCCTCGAACCGTGCCGCTTCGAGGTCCTCGGCGACGCGGTGGGCGGTGGCGTCGGTGCCGTGCGGGAAGCGGCCGAGGTGCAGGATGCCGGTCAGCGGGGCACCGGCGGCGGAGACGACACCGGGTTCGACGTACGCGGACGGCAGCCAGACGCAGACGCCGTAGACGTGGCTGAACCGGCGCAGCGCGAGCCGCCCACCCTCCACGCCGTTCTGCGCGCACAGCAGCGGCAGGCGCTCC
>NZ_JBTYMC010000698.1:0-867 GCF_054880855.1 Streptomyces sp. S6
CCCTCTACCGGGGCCGCCCCCGAGGCATCGTCTCGGCGGGCGTCGAGGAGCCCAACGCCCTCATACAGCTGGCCGGTTCGTACTCCGAGGGCATGCTCCCGGCCACCACGACCTCTCCGGCTACCTCGCCCACCCGGCGGTCGCCGCGGTCGGCGGGAGTTGGCTCGCCACGCCGGAGCACCTCGAACGCGGCGAGTTCACCGAGATCCGCCGCCTGACCGCCGAAGCGGTGGGACGGAGCACCCGGTGACCGACGTGATCGCCCTCGGCGAGGTGATGCTGCGGTTCGACCCCGGAGAGGGCCGCATCAGCACGGCGCGCACCTTCCGCGTCTGGGAGGGCGGCGGCGAGTACAACGTCGTCCGAGGGCTGCGCCGCTGCTTCGGACACCGCACCGCCGTCGTGACGGCCCTCGCCGACAACGCGGTGGGACGGCTCGTCGAGGACCTCGTCCTCCAGGGCGGCGTCGACACCTCCCTGATCCGCTGGGCGGCGGACGGGGGAGTGGGGCGGGAGGCGCGCAACGGGCTGAACTTCGTGGAACGCGGCTTCGGGGTGCGTGGCGCCCTCGGGGTCAGCGACCGGGCGAACACGGCGGTCTCACAGCTGCGGAAAGGGGACGTCGACTGGGACGCCGTCTTCTCCACCGGGGTGCGCTGGTTCCACACCGGCGGGATCTTCGCGGCCCTGTCCGACACCACGGCAGGCGTCGCCGAGCAGGCCATGACGGCCGCCCGCCGCCACGGGGTGACCGTCTCCTACGACCCCAACTACCGGCCCAGCCTCTGGGAAGGCAGGGGCGGCGCCGCCGCGGCCCGCGAGACCGACCTGCGCCAGGAGATCCGCCGCCGCGTGGGTTACCTTCCC
>NZ_JBTYMC010000699.1:0-856 GCF_054880855.1 Streptomyces sp. S6
GAGCCGGTGCCGACACCGCCGTAGCCGCCGCTGCCGACGCCGCCGGTGGTGATGCCACCGGTGCCGGCCGGGGCCGTCGAGCCGACGTTCTGGCTGCCCGTCGAGCCCCCGCTTTCCTGACCGCACGCCGTCGTCAGCGCCAGCACGGCCACAGCGCTCGCCACGAGAGAGGCGCTCCGCCAGGAGGTGTTCATTGTCAACTCCCCGATCATCACAAGCTGTTCGCAGCGCCCTGCTGCGCCGCCGCTCGGCATTGGTTACGGACGGGGTGTGCCGTTGTGTTCAACCCCGGCGAAAAAATCTTTCACCCGGCCGTGTTTGACGGATACGTGTGCGTACGTCCGGACATCCGGTCGATGCATTGTCAAACCACATGGGGGTGAAGTTCGCCCGTTCGGGGCAATCGGTGCCGATCAGGGGCGTGCGCCGGGGTGCGAGGGCTGATGATCTGCGTCGTGCATGGACCCGAACCGACCCGATCCGCCCTCGCCGTACGGGTGTTGGGCGTGGTGACCGCTGCCTGGATCCTGGTGGGCGCGCCGGCCGGGGTCGCGTCCGCCGACGCCTGTGCGTACGCGTCCGTGGGACCGGACGGCTTGGAGATCGTGGCCGTCGCCGGTCACTCCCCGTGGCCGGGCTGGCCGACGCCGCCCCCCTGCCGTCCGAAGCCCCCTCCCCCACCCCCGGACTGCCCGGAACCGACCCCGACCCCCACCCCTACGCCCACCCCCACACCGACCCCGACTCCCACACCCACCCCGAAGCCGACCCCCACCCCGAAACCCACGCCCAAGCCGACCCCCAAGCCCACGCCGAAGCCGACCCCGAAGCCGACGCCGGCCCCCGAACCACCCCC
>NZ_JBTYMC010000700.1:0-837 GCF_054880855.1 Streptomyces sp. S6
GTGCGGGACCTCGCCGCTGAGGGCGACGGCGAACCGCAGGGTGGCGCGGGCGGAGGCGGAGAGGCGGGCGGCGAGCAGCGGGGCGGGTCCGGCGGCCTCGCCCAGGGAGGGCAGGGGTATCGCCTCCTCCGGCTCGCCGTCCGGCTCGACGACGGGCCGGGCGTCCTCGAAGACGCCGTACTCGTCGACGGCGTCGGCGCTGGCCCGGACCTGGTCGCGCTGTCTCAGCAACGCCCCGGCCTGCACGAACCGCAGGGGCAGCCCCTCCGACTCGAACCAAAGGTCCCCGGCCCAGTTGGCCTCCTCCTCGGTGAGGACCCGGCCGACGGCGCGCTCGATGAGGTCGACGCCTCCGGCCCGGTCGAGCCCGCCGAGGGTCACCTCCTCCACCGCCGACCCGGCCGACGGCAGCGGCGTCTCGCCGGTCGCGCCGAACACGAACGCGCACTCGGGGGTCGCCGCGAGCAGCCCGTCCAGCTCGGCGCCGCCGAACTCCAGGTCGTCCACGACGACGACCGCGCCTATCTCCCGGACCAGCACGAGGAGTTCAGCGTGCAGCGGCCGGTGCAGGGGTGCGTCGTACACCGCGTGGAACAGCCCGTGCAGCACCTCCTCGGCGCTCAGCCCGTAGCCACTGAGGCGGACGACGCCGTCGGGGGCGAGGTCCGCGCAGTCCTCGGCGACGAGGTCGAGGAGGCGGGTGCGGCCGGAGCCGGCGGGCCCGGTGAGCCGGACGGAGCGGCCCCGGGCGACGAGGCGGACGAGCTGCTCGCGCTCCTCCTGGCGGCCGAGGAGCGGCGGCGGCGCCTGGACGTGCCCGGCGGGCACGGGGGGCCT
>NZ_JBTYMC010000701.1:0-829 GCF_054880855.1 Streptomyces sp. S6
CGTCTCGGGGCCGGCGAACTCCAGCAGCCAGGGCTCGTCGGCGGCGCCCGCGCGGCGCAGCGCGGCTCCGAACGGGGCGGCGGAGTCGAACAGTTCGCGGGTGAGGTCCGGGTCGTGGGTCAGCCGTACCTTTCCGGCGAGCTGCCAGCGGGCGGCCTGCGCGAGGGCGGGGCGTTCGAAGTCGGCGACGGTGAGGCCGCCGGTGAGCAGGGCGGTCGCCACCGGGTAGGGGGTGTGCAGCACCAGCGCGCCCAGCGGGGCGTCGGGGCCGGTGACGTAACGGTCGGCGCGGCGGCCCGCGTACAGGGTGTAGAGGGACGTCTCCACCAGTATCTCGGTCACCGAGGCGGGGTCCAACGGGCCGACGGCCGCGCGCAGTTCCGTGTGGAGTTCGACGGCGCAGTCCACGGCCGCGTCGATGCCGGGGCCGCCCGGACGCATCTTGAAGGAGAGTGTCTCGGTGTGCCAGCGCCGGCCGAGGCCGGAGGTGATCTCGTCGGGCAGCGGCACGGTGGCGAGCGCGGCGAGGAAGCCGTCGGGGTGTTCCAGGAGGTCGGGGGCGCCGTGCAGTCCGGCGGCGGCGGCGTCGCAGGCGTCCATGCCGGCCCGCACCGGGGTGAGGGTGTTGAGGAGCCGGGCGTCGCTGGCGAGGAAGGCCCGCATCAGCGGCCGGTGGGGCAGGGCGAGTGCCAGCCCCAGGGCGTCGGTCCACCGCTCGGGGTCGGTGACTCCCTCGGCGTGCAGCCGGCCGCAGACGGCGCCCACCAGGTGGGTGTGGACCGCGCTCTGTCCGCGCAGGGGGCCGAGGGTCTCGGCGGCGGTGATCCGG
>NZ_JBTYMC010000702.1:0-818 GCF_054880855.1 Streptomyces sp. S6
GGGCCGGCGCCCGGCGCCCCGCCCTGAGGGCCTCCCGCCCGTCCACGCCGCCCTGATCTGCGTCGCCCTGCCAGGACTCGCGATCTCCACCGGGGAGGGCCAGCTCACCGGGCGCGGTCTGGAGGGGTTCTACCGGGCGGGCCGGCGTCTGTTGTCCCGCTGCCAGGTGCGCGTGGCGGGGCGGGAACCGATCGTGGTGCAGGCCAGGATGACGGCCGCCGACGAGGCCCGGTTCGTCGGCACCCTGCGCGTCTCGCCGCAGGGAGGCCCCGACCCGGACATCGTCGTCGAACGCACCCGCGGCGCCGACGGCACGGAGCGGATCACCCTGCACAGCTCGGCCCCGCGTCCGCTGCGCCTCCCGGTGGAGGTGTCCCTCGGGACGGACCTGGCGGACCTGGGAGCGATCGCGGCCGGCGTGACCGCGCCCGAACTGCCCGCCAGCGTCCACGACTCGGGGCTGCGCTGGTCCGGCCCGCCGGGCGCCTCCACGGTCACGGCGGACCCGCCACCCTCCGACGCGCTGGCCTCCGCCGGACTGCTGCGCTGGGACCTCGACGTCCCGCCGGGCGGCAGCGCGGTCCTGGAACTCAGGGTCAGGCTGGACGGGAGCGGACCGATGCGGGCCGTGGCCCGGTCGGCGACGAACCCGCTGGCACCCGCACACGCCCGGGGCGACGACCCGCGCGTGGGACCGCTGCTCACGGCCGGCATCGAGGACCTCCAGGCCCTCCTGGTCCGCGACCCGGCGCACCCCACGGACACCCACCTCGCGGCCGGCGCCCCCTGGCGCTGCGGACTCGCCCCGGCAGACGCAC
>NZ_JBTYMC010000703.1:0-818 GCF_054880855.1 Streptomyces sp. S6
ACGCGGTGCTGGCCGGCATCGGCGCCGCCCTGTGCGCGGCGGGCCTGATCGAGAGCGCGCGCCGGGCCGTCGTCTGGAGCATGGTCCGGCGCCGCTACGCCCGCTGGGACCAGGCATGGGACCGCGCGGGCCCGGACTGGGGCCGTACCGGCACCGGCAGTTGACGGCGCCGCACCCGGGGGTGCCGACGGGGTCGTGCCAGTGGTCAACTCACCACCCGCGCGCACGCTACGGTGGACCAGCCGACCTTCTTCGGCATCGACCCGCGTATCACGAGGTGGGGGCACAGCATCGTCATGGCACAGGGCACGGTCCAGGTGACGCACACCGGTACATCGCGGTGGCGGCGCCGCACGGGTGAGTACGCGTCGCTCGCCGCCGCCCTGGAGGCCGCGGCCGACGGAGACGTCCTCACCGTCGCCCCCGGAACGTACCGGGAGAACCTCGTCGTCGAGCGCTCGGTGACCCTGCGCGGCCCCGAGGGCGCCCCCGGTTCGGTGCGTATCGCCCCCGCCGACGGGGTGCCGCTGACGGTCCGTGCCTCCGCCGTCGTCCAGGACCTGCACGTCGAGGGGCAGGACGCGACGTCGCCCGCGCTGCTCGTCGAGGAGGGCACGCCGGAACTGCTGGACGTGCGGGTCGTGACCCGGTCGGCGGCCGGTATCGAGGTGCGCGGCGGGGCCCGGCCGACGGTGCGGCGGTGCACGGTCGACAACCCGGCGGGCGTCGGGATCGCCGTGCTCGACGGGGGCGGCGGGGTCTTCGAGGAGTGCGAGGTGCTGGCGGCCGGACAGGCCGGGGTCGCGGTGCGCGGGGGC
>NZ_JBTYMC010000704.1:0-815 GCF_054880855.1 Streptomyces sp. S6
GCACCCTGGAAAGCCTCGCCACCCTCGCCCTGGCCTGCTTGGAGGCGAACGCCCCCGACGCCCCGCCGCACGAGGACGTGATCGCCCGCTGGGAGCGGGTGATCGGCCCGGTGCTCGCGGCGCTGGACCGGATGGCCGTCCGGCCGAACTGAGCCGCACCGCCTCCCTGGACGGCAGGAGGCGGTGCGGCCCCGCTCTCAGCGGCCGAGTTCCTTGCGGCTGATGCGGCGCAGCCTGCGCCGCTGGGACGGATCCAGCGTGAGGTACGCGGCCGTCGGGATGCCCACCACGATCAGCAGCGCCACCCACCAGGGCAGCCACATCAGCAGCAGGAGCCCGACCGCCACCCCTCCCGCGGCGATCTTCGCGTTCTTCGACATGTGCGCCTCCTTCGCGGCCACTGCCGCTCTCTGCTCTGAGAACGGCTCCACGCGGCCCGCGGTTCCAGCCGCCGACCCTGAGACGTCCCTGAGACACGACCCCGAGACACCCCTGAGAAACCGTTGTGGACGGCCTCCTCCCATGCTGTACCCTCGGCGACTCCGGCCGAACTAGTCAAATTTGAGGAGTAAGGTCATCACCGTGCAGAGGGTTCCCGCGGAAGCACCGCCCGACATCCCCGAACCGTCCCGCTGCCACGCCGTGTTCGTGCCCGGCGACCCGGCCCGCACCGGCCGGATCGCGTTCTGGCTCCCCGACGGCTCCACCCCACCCACTGTCGGATCCGCCGCAAGCCTGCGTGTCGTGCGGCGCGCGGGCGCGGGCGTGGAGTGCGCCGAGGTGCCCGCCGCCCTGGTGCCCGTGCGGGAGGCGCT
>NZ_JBTYMC010000705.1:0-811 GCF_054880855.1 Streptomyces sp. S6
TGAGGTTCCCCCTGCTGGCCGGGCAGCTTGATACTGGGACGGATGGTCCCGGAGGAAGCAGTCACAGGTAGTGAGTAGCAAGAGCAACATGAGTAAGCGGTACACGGCCGAGTTCAAGCGGGACGCGGTCGCCTTGGCGTTGTCCTCGGAGAAGACGGTCACCGAGGTCGCGAGGGATCTGGGCGTGAGTCCGGAAGGGCTGCGCGGGTGGGTGAAGCAGGCGAAGGCCGACCGCGGTGAGGGGCCCGCCGGGGCTTTGACCACTGCGGAGCGTGAGGAGTTGGTCCGGCTGCGGCGGAAGGTTCGCGAGCAGGAGGCCACGATCGAGGTTCTGGGAAAAGCGACCGCCTTCTTCGCTCAGGACAAGATGAGGTAGACACCGTGGCACGGTGTCGTTTCATCGATGCGGAGAAGGCATCGGAGGGTAATCCTGCAGGTCACAGCGTTGCGTTTCTGTGCCGTGTGCTGGGAGTGCCCCGTTCCACCTACTACGCGCACAGGGCGTCACGGCCGGCCCGGACGGTGCGGGAGCGGGCCGAGGAGGTGCTGGTGGGCGAGATCCGGGTGCTTCACGCCGGATCTCGCGGTGCCTACGGGGCCCCGCGGATCCACGCCGCTCTGCGGCGGGCCGGGCGGGTGGTGAACTCCAAGAAGATCGAGCGGCTGATGCGCAAGCACCGGATCGTCGGGATCACCCGCCGCCGTCGGCGGGGCCTGACCCGGCAGGCGAAGCGGGCGGTGTTCGCGCTCGACCTGATCGGCCGGGACTTCACCGCGCCCCGGCCCGGGATGCGACTCGTCGGCGACATGA
>NZ_JBTYMC010000706.1:0-799 GCF_054880855.1 Streptomyces sp. S6
TCGTACAGCGCGTCGACCGCCCTGCCCGTCGACGCGCTGTACGAGGACCTCGCGGCCGGCGGTTTCGCGTACGGCCCCGTCTTCCGGGGCGTCCGGCGGGCCTGGCGGCTCGGCGACGACGTGTACGCGGACGTCGCCCTCCCGGAGACGGCCGACGCGGGCGCGTTCACCCTGCACCCGGCGCTGTTCGACGCCGCTCTGCACGCGGCCGTCCACGCGGGCGGCGCCCTCGGTGAGAGCGGCGACGGGGGCAGGCTGCCGTTCGTCTGGGACGGGGTCACCCTGTACGCGACCGGCGCGGGTGCGCTGCGCGTGCGGATCACCCCGACGGGTCCTGACTCCCTCGCGCTGACCCTCGCGGACTCGGCGGGCGCTCCGGTGGCGACCGTCGGCTCGCTGACCGTCCGGGCGGCTCCGGCCTCGCTGGGGGCCGTGCCGGAGGCCGAGGGCGGCGCCGAGGATCTGTACCTGCCGGGCTGGGAGGGGCTGGCGCTGCCCGAGGAGGGCGTGCCGGACACCGAGTCCGTCGTCCTCGGCCTCGACGCGCACGACGACGTCCACGAGGCCACCGGACGTGCGTTGGGGGTCGTCCGGGACTGGATCGGCGCCGACCACGACAAGCTGCTCGTCGTCCTCGTGCGGGACGCGGTGCGCGTCACCGAGGACGAGCCCGCGCCCGATCCGGCCGCCGCGGCCGTCTGGGGGCTGCTCGGCTCGGCCGCGCACGAGAACCCGGGCCGGATCGCCGTCCTCGACTGGGACGGTGACGACCGCTCGGCCGCCGTCGTCGCCCGCGCGG
>NZ_JBTYMC010000707.1:0-796 GCF_054880855.1 Streptomyces sp. S6
CCCCGCCGCGATCCGTGCGCTGTTCCCCGCCGCCCGCCGCCAGTGCGGCCAGGCCCGTCTGACCGAGCACTGGCACACCGACGAGGCGGTCCGCGCGGCCCTCCTCACGTCCCTGCCCCTGCGCGGCGCGGCCCTCGCGGACGCGGTGGCCGAGCTGTACCGGCACAGCGGCCCGGCCGAACAGCGGGCTGTGCTGCGGGCGCTGCCGCTGCTGGAGGAGGTCAACGAGGGGACGGGCGGGGAGGCGGATCCGGGTGCTGGGAAAGGGAGTTCGGACGGTCCCGACGACCTTGGCCGCACCGGAGGTTCGGACAGCCCCGGCCGCTCGGACGACCTCGATCCGTACGACCTGCCCACTGGTTCCGCTGCCCCCATCACCTTCGCCCCCACCGGCATCCCGGAAGTCCGCCACACCCCTTTCACCCCCACCCCCGAAGACCGCCTCGGCGACCTCACGCTCTCCCTCGTCCGCGAAGCCCTGCGCGGCAACGACAACAGCGTGATCGAGGCGGCGCTCGGCGCGTACGCGGCGGCGCGGCTGCCGGACGCGGAGTACCGGCAGGCCGTGCTGAAGTGCGCCTTCTCCGACATCCCGCTGGACCGGCTGTACGGCCTCGACGCCCGGGCGGACCGTGAACTCGCCCGCATGCTGGCCGACTTCGCACACGAACGCATCGCGGCGGGCCGTACCGTACCGGCCGACGTCTGGCCCCTGGTCCGCGCGCACACCGCCCTCGCGAAGTCCGTCGCCGCCCGCGCCCGCGACCTCGCCGGCACCTGCCCGGAGGCCGCGGCC
>NZ_JBTYMC010000708.1:0-793 GCF_054880855.1 Streptomyces sp. S6
CTGGCGCAGGGGCGGGGTGCCGAAGTCGGCGTGGCGCCCGGGGCGCCGGATGAGCGCGACGCGGACGCCGGTGCCCTGGGCGGCCTTCTCCAGGGCGCGGCCGAGCCGCCGGTCCAGGTGGCTCTCGGTGAGCGCCTTGGCGCCCCAGGGGCCCGGCTGTTCCAGCAGGAGCCAGGTCGTCGCCGTGGCCGCGGTCCCGGAGAAGGGCTCGTCGAGATCCCGCGCGACAGTCGTGCACGTACTCACAGAGGTGAGCCTAACCTGACTTGGCGCAGGGTGACTTGTCGACGGCGGTGTGTCCCGATCCGCGAGGTTTTTCGAGAGGGTGAGGCCGGGCCCCCCTACGCAGAGTGTCCGGTCGGTGCGTGTCCGTGGCCCTCTGGGAGCGGGCGGGGCGGTCTGGGACCCACGTAGAGGCCGCTGGGGCGCATCCGCAGGGGGCGTTCGTCGTACTCCTCCAGGGCGTGCGCGATCCAGCCCGCCGTACGGGCGACGGCGAAGATCGCCTCGCCCGCCGCGGGGGCCATGCCGAAGGACTGGGTCAGGACGGCGAGGGCGAGGTCGACGTTGGCGTGCAGGGGGGTGTGGCGGGCGGTGGTGGCCACGACGTCCTCGGCCGCCGAGAGCGCCGGGAGCGCCTGCGGGATCTCCGCCAGGAGGGCGAACAGGGCACGCGCGCGCGGGTCCTCGCCGGGGTAGAGCCGGTGGCCCAGGCCCGGGACGCGCCGGCCCGCCCGCAGCTCCTCGGCGATCACCGGGGCCGCGTCGCCCTGTTCGAGGACCTCGTCCAGCA
>NZ_JBTYMC010000709.1:0-769 GCF_054880855.1 Streptomyces sp. S6
CGGGCGGCCCGGCATGGAGCTGCCCCGCAGGGCCGAGTGGGGCGACCCGGCGCGGACGTTCGCGCCGCCGCGCCGGCTGGTGGCGGCCCGTGCGGCGGTCGAGGTGTGCCGGGTGCTGCCGCTGATGATCGGGACGGTCCTCGCGGAGCTGCTGTTCCTGGCCGGGCAACGGGCCCTGGACGTGGGCGGGCTGCCGCTGGCCGCGCTCACCGGTGTCGCCCTGCTGCCGGTGGCGACGCTCGCGGCGTGTCTGGTCACGACCGGCGCGAAGTGGCTGCTGGTCGGGCGGTTCCGGGCGGTGGAGCGCCCGCTGTGGTCGTCGTTCGTGTGGCGCAACGAGCTGTTCGACACGTTCGTGGAGACGCTGGCCGTGCCGTGGGGCATGAGCGCACACCTCGGGACGCCCGCGCTGAACTGGTGGCTGCGCAGCCTCGGGGCGCGGATCGGGCGCGGGGTGTGGCTCGACACGTACTGGCTGCCGGAGACCGACCTGGTGAGCGTCGGTGACGGGGCGAGCGTCAACCGGGGGTGCGTCCTTCAGACCCACCTCTTCCACGACCGGATCATGCGCATGGACGCCGTCCGGCTGGACGCGGGGGCCTCGCTCGGCCCGCACAGCATCGCCCTGCCCGCCACCACGATCGGCGCGGGGACGTCCGTCGGCGCCGCGTCGCTCGTCATGCGCGGCGAGTCGGTGCCGGACGGCACCCGCTGGGCGGGCAACCCGATCGCGGGGGTCGTCGCGTGACGTGGTGCGGCAGGCGACGAC
>NZ_JBTYMC010000710.1:0-764 GCF_054880855.1 Streptomyces sp. S6
GGCGTTGTGGGCCGGCTTGAGGCCGTCCGTCCAGTTCCAGTCGGCGACCTTCTCCAGGACCTTGGGGTCCTTGGCGACGATCGAGATCGGCACGTCACGGTTGGCGCCCACCCCGCTCACCTTGGCGTTGGGCTGGTGGTCGCCGAGGAAGACGAGGACGGTGTCGTCGCCGGCGTAGCGCTCCATCCACTGGGTCAGCGCGGTCACCGAGTACTGCACCGCCTTGCCGTACTCCTCACGGGCCTTGGTGTCGTCGCTGTACACGTCCGACGA
Organism: Streptomyces sp. S6; assembly: GCF_054880855.1. NCBI lineage: Bacteria > Bacillati > Actinomycetota > Actinomycetes > Kitasatosporales > Streptomycetaceae > Streptomyces > Streptomyces sp. S6. The sequence continues at coordinate 274 of NZ_JBTYMC010000710.1, forward strand.
TTTCTTGCCCGCCTTCTGGATCGCGTCGAAGACCGAACCGTCGCCCACGTCCTTCCAGTCGACCATCTTCGGGATCGGCGCCCACGGCATGTGACTGGACGTCAGGATGATCTCGGCCATCAGCGGCTTGTCGCGCTTCTTGCTGTGCTCAAGGCGCTGGTACGACTCCAGGGCGTACTGGTCCGGCATCGTCGACCAGCTGAACTTCGGTCCCTGGTACCCCATTTGGAACGCGTTGTAGACGGTGTCGAGGCCGTAGTACTTCTGCTCCGGCCAGCTCTTCTGCACGCCGGGCATGATGCCGACGGTGTCCCACGCGCCGGTCTTCTTGAACGCCTTGGTGAGGGAGAGGTGGTCGCTCGCCATCACCGTGCGGTAGCGCTGCTGGTTGTCGATCCACAGCCCCGACATGGTCGTCGAGTGCCCGAACCAACTGCCGCCGCCGTACGTCGACGACGTCAGCCAGCCGCTCTTGGCGTGGAATCCGATCT
>NZ_JBTYMC010000711.1:0-763 GCF_054880855.1 Streptomyces sp. S6
CGGCGCGGACCAACTGGCCGCCGACCTCCGGCAGTTGGGCGCCCGCCCGGTGTTCGCGGCCTGCGACGCTGCCGACCGCGATGCCCTCGCCGCACTGATCGCCGCCCTCCCCGAGGACCGCCCGCTCACCGGGATCGTCCACACGGCAGGCGTCACGGACGACGGTGTCCTCACCTCCCTCACCCCCGAGCGCCTGGACACCGTGCTGCGCGCCAAGACGGACGCCGCACACCACCTGCACGAGCTGACCCGGGACCTGGACCTCGACCGGTTCGTCCTGTTCTCCTCGGCCGTCGGCACCCTCGGCGGCGCGGGCCAGGCCAACTACGCGGCGGCCAACGCCGCCCTGGACGCCCTCGCCCGCACCCGCCGCGCAGCCGGACTGCCCGGCACCTCGCTGGCGTGGGGCCTGTGGGGGACCGGCGGCGGCATGGGTGCCCGCATCGGTGACCTCGACCGCACCCGGATGGCCAAGGCGGGCGTCCTGCCGCTGGACGCCGCGCAGGGTCTCGGCCTGTTCGACCGGGCATGGGCGGCACAGGACGCTGTCCTGCTGCCGATGCGCACCGACCGCACCGCCCTCAAGGCCCGCGCCGAGGCAGGCACCCTGCCCGCCACCCTGCGCGACCTGGTCCCCGCGACCACCGTCCGCACCCGCACGGCCGTCGAACAGGCGGTACCCGGCACCGGGATCGCGGGACTGCCCCCGGCTGTGCGCTCCCGGCCCCTTCTCGACCTGGAGCGCACCCGCGCCGCACCCGTA
>NZ_JBTYMC010000712.1:0-761 GCF_054880855.1 Streptomyces sp. S6
GCGCACGCTGGTGCTGGGCTGGGGGTCGACGTACGGGCCGATCACGGCCGCGGTGCGGCGGCTGAGGTCGGCCGGGGAGCCGATCGCGCAGGCGCACCTGCGTCATCTGAACCCCTTCCCGAAGAACCTCGGTGCCGTCCTCCGCAGTTACGACAAGGTGGTGATCCCCGAGATGAACCTCGGTCAGCTCGCCACGCTGGTACGGGCGAAGTACCTGGTGGACGCCCACTCCTACAACCAGGTCAACGGCATGCCGTTCAAGGCGCAGCAGCTCGCCACGGCGCTCAAGGAGGCCATCGATGGCTGAGTTGACAGAGGTGTCCGAAGCGAATCCGCTCCTTCAGCTGGTCCCGAAGGCCGAGGCCGAGCAGGCCATGAAGGACTTCAAGTCGGACCAGGAGGTGCGCTGGTGCCCCGGCTGCGGGGACTACGCGATCCTGGCCGCCGTGCAGGGATTCATGCCCGAACTCGGGCTCGCGAAGGAGAACATCGTCTTCGTGTCGGGGATCGGCTGCTCGTCACGGTTCCCGTACTACATGAACACCTACGGGATGCACTCCATCCACGGCCGCGCGCCCGCGATCGCGACGGGGCTCGCGGCGTCACGGCGTGACCTGTCGGTGTGGGTCGTCACCGGCGACGGGGACGCCCTGTCGATCGGCGGCAACCACCTCATCCACGCCCTGCGGCGCAACGTCAACCTGAAGATCCTGCTGTTCAACAACCGGATCTACGGGCTGACGAAGGGGCAGTACTCCCCT
>NZ_JBTYMC010000713.1:0-752 GCF_054880855.1 Streptomyces sp. S6
CCGCCGGGACACCCGGCGCGGCCCTCGACCCCGACGGCACCGTCCTGATCACCGGCGGCACCGGCGGCCTCGGCCGGCTCGTCGCCCGCCGGCTCGCCGAACATCACGGCGTACGGCACCTGACCCTGCTCAGCCGCAGCGGAGGCGACGCCACCGGACTCGGCCTCCCCGACGACGTACAGGTCACCGTCACCGCCTGCGACGCCGCCGACCGTGACGCGCTGGCCGCCGTGCTGGACGCCGTACCGGCCGAACACCCGCTGACCGCCGTCGTACACACCGCCGGAGTCGTCCACGACGCCGTCGTCGAGGCCATCGACCCCGACGACCTCGACAAGGTGCTCCGGCCCAAGGTGGACGCCGCCTGGCACCTGCACGAACTGACGGCCGGGCTCGACCTCGCCGCGTTCGTCCTGTTCTCCTCCGTCTCCGGCGTCAACGGAGCTGCCGGGCAAGGCAGTTACGCGGCGGCGAACACCTTCCTCGACGCCCTCGCACACCACCGCCGCGCCCAGGGGCTGCCCGCCGTCTCCCTCGCCTGGGGACCCTGGGCGCCCACCGGCGGCATGACCGGCAAGCTCACCGCCACCGACCTGGAGCGCATGCGGCGCGGCGGACTCCTCCCGCTCACCGCCGAGCACGGACTCGCCCTGTTCGACAGCACCTTGCGCGCACCGGCCGCCCCACTGCTGCTGCCGCTCGCCCTGTCCCTGCCCGACGTACGCCGGGCCGCCCGCGAAGGCACCGCGCCC
>NZ_JBTYMC010000714.1:0-737 GCF_054880855.1 Streptomyces sp. S6
CTGACGTGACACCCGTGGCCGGTCGCCGCTGCGGTCCCGGTAAGGTCGCCCCATGTGGCTCGACTGCACACCGCTCCTCGACGACGAACCCAGTGAGCTCCAGGTCGCCCTCGGCGGACTCGTCGAAGTGCGCGCCGGTCGCGATGAGCCGGCGCACCGCGTCGGGGCCCTCGGTGACGAGGATGCGGACGGCGTCCTCGTCACACAGGCCCGCGCCGGCGACGAGGGTGTCGTCCAGGTGCTGTTCGGGGGTGTCGCCCTCGCCGAGGGCCGCCGCCACGCCGCCCTGGGCCCAGCGGGTGGAGCCGTCGTCGAGGCGGGCCTTCGTGACGACGACGGTGTCGAGGCCGGCGGCCTCGCAGCGCAGGGCGGCGGTCAGGCCGGCCACGCCGGAGCCGACGACGACGACGTCGGCGGTGATCGCCCAGCCGGGTGCGGGGGCGTGAAGGTAGGGGCGAGCGCGAAGCGCTCTCGGCCAAGGGTGGTGGTGGGCGACGGGCGGGCGTATGCCTGTGGTGCTCACGAGGCGGCTCCGAAGGTCAGCGGGAGGTTGTCGATCAGCCGGGTCGTCCCGACCCGGGCGGCGACGGCGAGGACGGCCTCGCCGGTGAAGTCGTCCCCGATGTCCGTGAAGTCGGCGGGGTCGACGAGGGCGAGGTAGTCCAAGGCGATCGGCGGGTCCGCGCGGAGGGCCTGGTCGAGGACCGTGCGGGCCGCCGCGCGGATGCCGGCCGGGC
>NZ_JBTYMC010000715.1:0-736 GCF_054880855.1 Streptomyces sp. S6
CCGGTCGGGTGCGAGGTCGACGGCGATGACGTGGGCCTGCCGGGCGGTGAGCGCGGCCAGCAGGAGCGGCTCGGCGTGCTCGTCGGTGAAGGTGCCGATGCCGAGCCGGGCGGTGGCCCGGCGTACGGTCTGCGAGGCCGCCATGCCGCCCTTGCCGCCGGGCACCCACGGCCCCCAGGCGATGCTGGTCGCGGGTACGCCCTCGGCGCGCAGTGTCTCGGCGAGGCCGGTCAGGTGGCCGTTGGCTGCGGCGTAGACGGTCTGTCCCGCCGAGCCGAGCACGCTGGACGCCGACGAGAACAGCGCGAACGCGTCGAGGTCGTGGCCGCGCAGGGCCTCGGCGAGGACGTGCGCGCCGTGCGCCTTGGCGGCGAAGACGCGCTCGGCGGTGTCCCGGTCGACGCGGCCGAAGGCGCGGTCGTCGGTGACTCCGGCGAGGTGCAGGACCAGGCGCAGCGGCTGCTCGGCGCCGGCCTGTGCGACGGCGCGTGCGCAGTCGGCGGGGTCGGTGACGTCGCCGCGCACCACGTGGACCGGTGTGCCGGTGGCGGTGATGTCGTCGATGAGGCGGCGGGCCTGCTCGTCCGGTTCCGACCGGGCCATCAGGGTGACGAGGGAGCAGCCGCCTCGGGCGAGGATCGCCGCGGTGGCCAGGCCGAGTCCGCCGAGTCCGCCGGTGACGAGGGCGGCGCCGTTGAGGGCGGGGGCGGTGTCCGCCGGGCCGGTGGCGGGGACG
>NZ_JBTYMC010000716.1:0-729 GCF_054880855.1 Streptomyces sp. S6
GGGCGGCGAGCGCGCGGATCTCCTCGTCGCGTGCGCTCGCCCGCGCGCGCAGCGCCTGCCGTTCCTCGTCGGCGGCGTGCTCGTCGTGCATGGCGGGGTTCGGGGGGACGAGGAAGACGCTGTCGTCCTGGCCCGAGGGAGTGGGGGCCAGGAGGGCGGCGGCGGTGCCGACGGCGACGGTGGAGCGGGGCAGGAGGGCGGCTTCGGAGAGCGCCTCCCGCGCGCGGACGTGCGAGCCGGGGTCGGTGATGATGACGCCGTCGACGAGTTCGGGGCGGGCGCTGAGCACGCGCGCGTGGTCGGCCGCGTCGACGGACTGGGCGAGGTAGCGCCAGCCGGGCAGTGCGGGGATGCCGTGTTCGCCGAGGAACTCGACGGTGGCCAGGACGTCGGGGCTGGGGGGCAGGAGTCCGCCGTCGCCGAGGGCGCCGAGGATGCGGGAGTCGTCGGCGGCGGCCGTGCGCAGTTCGAAGAGCTGGCGTTCGGCGGCGGACACGGCGTCGTCGAGGAGGCCGCGCAGTTCGTCGGCGTACCGGTCGAGGTCGGCGGCGGACAGCGGTTCGCTGCTGAGGAGTTCGGCGAGCCGCTCCTCGGCGGCGAGGGCTTCGGCGATCCGCTGCTCGGCCTCGTACGACCGTCCGGCGGCCGTGGACGCGTCGGCGGCGCGGGCCGCGGTCAGTTCGGCGCGGGACTCGGCGGAGGCGGCCTCACGGGCGGTCTCGGCGGCCC
>NZ_JBTYMC010000717.1:0-726 GCF_054880855.1 Streptomyces sp. S6
GGGTCGGTGTGTTCGTTGTGGCGGCCGGGGCCGTAGAGGTAGGAGAGCAGGCCGTAAGTCCGGTCGCCTCGGGTGACGTTGGGGTTCATCTCGCGGTGCGGGGGCGGGTGCCGACGGTGTTCCAGCCGCACGCCTGGTCCTTCGAGGCGGTCGACGGTCCGATGGCCTCGCTCGCCCTCAACTGGGAGCGGTTCGGGGCGCGTTGGGCCCACCGGCTGGTGTGCGTGAGCGAAGGGGAGCGGGCCACCGGGGAGCGGGCCGGCATCACCGGGCCGTATCAGGTGATCCCCAACGGCATCGACACCGGCCGCTTCCACCCGGCCCCCGTGGACACCGACCCGGCCGCGCCCCTCGTGGTGTGCGTGGGGCGGCTGTGCCGGCAGAAGGGCCAGGACCTGCTGCTGACGGCCTGGGAGACGGTCGTCCGCGAGGTGCCCGGGGCGCGGCTGGTCCTCGTCGGGGACGGCCCCGATCGCGCTCGACTCGCCGCGCGGGCCCCGGAGTCGGTGACGTTCACCGGCGCCGTCGAGGACACCGTGCCCTGGTACCAGGCCGCCGATCTCGTCGTCCTGCCGTCCCGCTGGGAGGGCATGGCGCTCGCCCCGCTGGAGGCGATGGCGTGCGGGCGGCCCGTGGTGCTCGCCGAGGTGGACGGCGCCCGCGAGAGCCTGCCGCCCGGCCTCACCGACCGCTGTCTGGTGCCGCCCGGGGAGCCCGCCGCGCTGG
>NZ_JBTYMC010000718.1:0-725 GCF_054880855.1 Streptomyces sp. S6
CGCCGGCTGGACGCCCGGCCGCGCGCTGACGGTCCACGGCACCCGTCTGACCTGGCCCGCGACCGCCCCCGGCCACCCGGACAACGTCCTCGCCGACGGCCAGCGAGTCCTCCTGCCCGGCCGGGGCGACGCGCTCACCTTCCTCGTCACGGGCACGGCCGGGCACACCGTACGGGGCGAGGGCGAGATCACCTACGGGGACGGCACGCGTGCCCCCTACAACCTCTCCGCCCCCGACTGGCGCCGCGGCCCCCTCGCGACCAGGGCGCTCGCCGTCCCGCACGTCAACACCCCCGACGGCCGCCGTGCCGCACGCGCGCGCGTGTACGCCGTGACGGTCCCCCTGGACCCCGCCCGCACCGTGACCTCCGTACGGCTCCCCGTCACCTCCGGCCTCCACGTCTTCGCCCTCGCCGTCCGCGCGAACCCCGGGGTGTGGACCGGCACTTGGGCCACCGCCCAATCCGGCCTCCCCACAGGCGGCCCCTGGACCGACCGCACCCTGCGCCTGGCCGTCCACACCTCCACCGGCGGCTCCCGCCTGCGGCTGCGCTTCGACAACACGTTCGCGGGGACGCCGGTGCGCATCGGGGCGGCGACGGTGGCCCTGCGGGCGCGGAAGGCTGCGGGGAGCCCCACGCCGCCCCAGACCCTCCCCACGCCGCCCCGGATCCTCCCCACAGCGCCACGAACCGTCCCGGACGCCACCGGCGGGCCCCCGGCGC
>NZ_JBTYMC010000719.1:0-722 GCF_054880855.1 Streptomyces sp. S6
CCGCCGGTCTGCGGGAGGCGGGTGCGCTGGGGCTGGCCGGTCCCCGCCCCCGGCTGTCGGGGCTGGCCCGCGCGGTCCTCGCCCAGGTCGCCGCGCTGCACTCCCCGGACACACTGGAGGTCGTGCTGCTGACGACCGACCGGTCCCGCCCGCTGGAGGAGCGCGCCGCCGAGTGGTCCTGGCTCGGCTGGCTCCCGCACGTCCGCCCGGCCCACTCCCAGGACTGCCGTCTCCTCCTGGCCCACGACCACGACCAGGCGACGGCCCGCGTGGAGGAGTTGCTGCGCAGGCTGGACGAACGCGACGCCCCGCGCGCGGGGACGCCGTCGTCCGGTGTGGCTCTTCCCGCGCAGTCCCGTGGCCCCGGCTCCGCCGCGCACGCCGACGCCGAGCGCCGTCCTTCCTGGGCGAGGCCCGACACCGCGCCGGTGTTCCCGGGCCCGTACGCCGTCGTCGTGGTGGACGGCGACCCCGGCACGCCCGCGTTGCGTGAGGCGCTGGTGCGGCTGGTCCGGCGGGGGCCCGAGGTCGGGGTGCACGTGCTGGTGCTGTCGGAGACGGACCCGGGGTCGCTGACGCTGCCCGTGGCGGGCGCGTACGAGGCCGCATGCGCGGTCGTGCCGCTGCTGCGGGAGTGCGGGGCCGTCGGGCTGCTCGGCGGTGACGTGGCGACGGTCCTGCGGCTCGTGCGGGTCGCGCCGGGCGGCGGGCCCGTGGGGCAG
>NZ_JBTYMC010000720.1:0-722 GCF_054880855.1 Streptomyces sp. S6
GCGGGCGGACGCCTGGCGGCGGGCGGCGGCCTGGAAGACGTCCTCGACCGGAGGGCGCCACGGGGTGACGGCCTGCTGCTGCTCGTCGGCGGCGAGCTGGTGCACCTGCTGGGCCCAGGAGTGCTGGCCGCCGGCGGGGGCGGGGGGCGGGAAGTCGTCGGTCTGGTGGGGGAAGGCGGGAGCGGGGACGTGGATGCCGGGGGCGCGCGGCGGGGTGGCGGGGGTGGAGGTGCCGGGGAATCCGGGGGTATTAGGGGTACCAGGGGTTCCCGAAGCCGCGCCGCCGGAGCGGGACGTTGTCGTCCCACCCGTAGTACCCGCACCTCCCGTACTACCCGTAGTACCCGCACCCGCGCTCACCCCCGCCCCGGCCCCTTGCGCCGCCGCCCGCGCAGCCGCCGCCTTCCCCGCGCCGAACCCCGGCTTGGCCGACGCCGGTGCCGGTGCCGGTACTGATGCTGACCCCGGTGCCGATGATGCCGAAGCCGTGCCCCCCGCCTGCTCCCCCGTGCGCGGGACCGGCGCGCGGAAGGTGACCGTCCCGTAGTCGCCGTCCGGACCGGACTCACGGCCGGCGGACGGCTCACCCGGCGTACCGGGGCCACCGGACCGGTCGGAGACCCGCGGGTCCCTGGGCGCGCGCGGGTCGGCGGCCGGCGGGGAACCCCAGGAGACGCGGCGGTCCTGGTCGCCGCCGAACCCGGACTGGCGGGCGGCGTCGG
>NZ_JBTYMC010000721.1:0-721 GCF_054880855.1 Streptomyces sp. S6
CCACGGTGGCGCCGGGCGAGGCGAGCAGCCGGGCCCAGTCGCGCAGGGCCGCCGCCGTCGGCTCCAGGACGGCCGCCGGCACCCCTTCGAAGACGGCCAGCTCCGCGGGCAGCACCGGGTCGCTGATCTCCCAGGAGGTGCCGGGGCTGCCGATCCGCCGGGTGGTGACCTGCCAGCGTCCGGCGGAGATGCCCGACGCCTCCCACAGCTCCGGCGGCAGGGTGTGCAGGACCGCGACCGGACCGTGCGCCGCCCGCCCGGCCAGCAGACCGTGCAGGGCGCCGGTGCGCCACGCGGCCCCCATGCCGTCGCTGACGACCAGGACGAGGGTGCGGCCCGACGGGTCGTTGAGCGTGGACAGCGGCAGCTCGGGACTGCCGGGCCGGAACGCACCCGCGCGCAGGCGCGGCTCGCGGCCCCGGGTGTCGAGGCCGAACACCCGGGTGGTGGCGAACGCGCCCAGCCGCTCCAGCAGGACCCGCAGTTCGGCGCCGAGCCGGTGCCACAGCAGCATGGACAGGCCGTCGTCCACGAGCAGCGCCAGGTGCAGCCAGCGCTCCCGCACCGGCCGCCGCACCACGTCCGGCAGACCGGTCTCGGCGAACCGGGCGGCGGTGCGCCGCTCGTCGATCTCCAGCCGGTGGCGGCTGTCGTGCCGGTGCCTGAGCGGTCTCAGCGCACGGCCCACCGCGAGCTCGTCGCCGAGCGCCTTGTCCTCCGG
>NZ_JBTYMC010000722.1:0-719 GCF_054880855.1 Streptomyces sp. S6
CCGCCGCCGTCGCCACCGGTGCAGCCGACGTCGGCCTCGTGGACGGCCTCGCCGCCCCCAGCGACCCGCTGCGGCTGCCCGACGTGGCACCGCTGACCACCGTCGGCGTCGGCGAGGAGCCGGTGGGCGTGCTGTTCCCGCACGGACATCCGCTGGCGGGCCGTACCGGGGTGCGGCTCGCGGACCTCGCGGACGCCCGCTGGATCGACGCCCCCGACACGGCGCTGCCTCTTTCGCACCTGCGGGCGGCCAACGGGGGACACGGGTTCCGGCCCGCCCTGCGGTACGAGGGGGCCGACGTCCGCATGCTGACGCGATTGGTGGCGGCGGGGCACGGGCTGGCGCTGCTGCCCTGTTCAGTGGGGGAGGGGGTGGCGGGGGTGCGGGTGGTTCCGCTGGGGGCGCCTCGGGTGGTGCATCGGGTGGAGTGCGTGTACGCGGGGGTGTTGGCGGGGGCGGCGGGGGAGTTGGTGAGGGGGCTGGGGTGAGGGCCGGCGAGGGGGCGTGGTCGGGTGGCGTCCCGGTGGCCCTACCTCTTTTGACCGGCGGTCAGTCTCACTCGTTCGTGGCACGTCGGGCGCCGGTGGGCCGGGTAGAGCACCTGCCGGAGGCGATCCCCATGGAACAGACTGCGTTGCGGCCCAAGCCGATGCCGGGACGGGAGCCCGGGGGCGGTGAGCGGGCCGGCGCCGCACGGCGACCGCATGCCGCCCGGCGCC
>NZ_JBTYMC010000723.1:0-706 GCF_054880855.1 Streptomyces sp. S6
AGCACGCGAGCCGCGTCGGCCGCCGCGCGCAGCGCCGTCGCGGCGACGGCGTTGGTGTACGCGCCGTCGGTGACGCCGTTGCTGTACTCGTCGGGACCGGCCACCTCTCTGACGGAGTAGGAGCCGTCCTGGTTCGCGGTGACCCGCGAGGCCCAGTAGCGGGCGAGACCGTCGAGCAGCGGCCACCCCTTCTCCCGCAGCCACGGACGGTCCCCGGTCGCCAGGTAGTACTGCCAGGCGGCCAGCGCGATGTCCCCCTGGAGGTGGTTCTGGGTGACGCAGTGCGGTGGCTGCCAGCTCTGGCACTCGTCCCACAGCTTGCCCCGGCTGCCGCTCGTCCACGGGAAGAACAGCCCGCGCACCCCCGTCCGCGCCGCGTTCTCGGCGGCGGCGCCCCGCGTGCGGTCGCGGTACTCCAGAACCGGACGCGCCAGCTCCGGCCGGGTGGCCAGCAGCGCCGGGAACATCCATGTCTCCGCGTCCCAGAAGACCATCCCCGCGTAGTTGTCGCTGGTCAGCCCGGTCGGGGCGATGCTGTCCCGGCCGCCTTCCCGCAGCGACGACAGGAGGCCGTACTGCGCCGAGCGCACCCACAACTGGAGGTCGGTGTGGCCCGGTACCTCGATGTCCGCGTTCCACAAGGCACGCCAGGCCGCCTGGTGGGACCGCAGCAGCGCCGCCCAGCCGCGACGGGCGGCCCGGTGGG
>NZ_JBTYMC010000724.1:0-696 GCF_054880855.1 Streptomyces sp. S6
CCGCCCGCTAGGGCCGGTCGTCCCTTGCCCCGCACCCCCGCCCGCGCCGGAAGCTGGCGGGGCAGGAGCACGGCACCGCCCGGACGAAGAGAGGTGTGGCCCACCATGACCGTCACCGTGCCGCCCGTCGTGATCGACGAGGACGGCCTGCACATCCTCGTCGCGAACCTCCTCGCGCAAGGCCGGACCGTCGTCGGACCCACCGTGCGCGACGGCGCGATCGTGCTCGCCGAACTGGCCTCCGCGGCCGAACTCCCCTACGGCTGGGGCGTCGAACTCGACGCCGGCCGCTACCGCCTGGTGCGCCGCGAGGACCGCGCGGCCTTCGCGCACAGCGCCGGACCCCAGTCCTGGAAATCCTGGCTGCACCCGGCACGCGAACGCCTGTGGAGCGCCGACCGCACCCCGGACGGAGACGTCACGTTCACCGCCGAGCAGGCAAAGACGCCGTCCTACGCCTTCCTCGGGGTCCGCCCCTGCGACCTGCGGGCCATCGCGATCCAGGACCGCGTCCTGGCCGCCGGACGCCACCCGGACACCGGGTACGCGCGGCGCAGGCGGCGCGCCCTGCTGATCGCCGCCGAGTGCACCGAGCCCGGCGCGACCTGCTTCTGCGTCTCCACCGGCGGCGGCCCCGCCGCCGACCCCGGATACGACCTGGCGCTCACCGAGATCGTGGACGACGCCGGCCACCGC
>NZ_JBTYMC010000725.1:0-695 GCF_054880855.1 Streptomyces sp. S6
CCGCCTGCCCGCCTGGGCCCGCGGCGAGGCGCCGATGCCGGACGGCGGGCTGTGCCACGGCGACCTCCACCTCGGCCAGCTGGTCCGCACGGCGGACGGCTGGCGGCTCATCGACGTCGACGACCTCGGGACCGGCGTCCAGGCCTGGGACCTCGCCCGTCCCGCCGCCTGGTACGCCTGCGGCCTCCTCCCGCCGCAGGAGTGGCACCGCTTCCTCACCGCCTACCGGGACGCCGACGGCCCCGCGCTCGCCGGGCACGACGACCCCTGGGCCGCTCTGGACGTCGTCGCACGCGTCCTGACCGTGCAGACCGCCGCCCGCGCGATCACCAAGTCGCAGGCCGAGGGGCGGGCGTTGGACGAGGTCGAGGAGGCGCTGGTGGCCGCCTGCGCGCGGATGTCCGCGCCGTAGGGTGCAACCGACCGGCCCCGGACGGAGTCTGTCCTGGGGTAACGCGAAACAGGAACCAACAGTGAGGAGTCGGGGCTGATGATGCAGTGCCCGAAGTGCCACGCGGCGATGCACACCTACAACCGCAACGGCGTCCAGATCGAACAGTGCAGCAACTGCCGGGGGATCTTCCTGGACTACGGCGAACTGGAGGCGCTGACCCGCCTGGAAGGGCAGTGGGGCCAGCCCGGCCCGCAGGCGTACCCGCCGGCCCCGCCGGTTCCCCCGCCGGGCCCGGCCTGGG
>NZ_JBTYMC010000726.1:0-688 GCF_054880855.1 Streptomyces sp. S6
TCGGGCTCCCGGCGCAGCAGCCGCAGGGCCGCGAGCGCGGCACCGGCCGCCGCCGGGGCGAGCCCGGTGTCGAAGATGAACGTGCGCGCCGCGTTGACCAGATGGTCGATGACCTTCGCGGGTCCGAGCACCGCGCCGCCCTGACTGCCCAGCGACTTCGACAGGGTGACGGTGACGACGACGTCCTCGGCGCCCGCGAGACCCGCCGCGTGCGGGGCGCCGCGCCCGCCGTCCCCGAGGACCCCGAGGCCGTGCGCGTCGTCGACGACGAGTCCGGCGCCCGCCTCCCGGCAGGCCGCCGCGAGCCGGTCCAGGGGCGCCGCGTCGCCGTCCACGGAGAACACGGTGTCGGAGACGACGAGCGCGTCGCCGTCGCCGTATGTCCGCAGCGCCTTGCGGACCGCGTCCGGGTCGGCGTGGCCGACGACCTGAACGGTGCCTCGGGCCAGGCGGCAGCCGTCGATGAGGGAGGCGTGGTTGCCGGCGTCCGAGAGGACGAGCGTGCCCTCGGGGGCGAGGGCGGTGACGGCGGCGAGGTTCGCGGCGTAGCCGGAGGAGAACACCAGCGCCGCCTCGACGCCGCAGAAGTCGGCCAGTTCCCGTTCGAGTTCGGCGTGCAGCTCCGTCGTCCCCGTCACCAGGCGCGAGCCGGTGGCGCCGCCGCCCCACCGCCGGGCGGCCCCGGCGG
>NZ_JBTYMC010000727.1:0-676 GCF_054880855.1 Streptomyces sp. S6
TGCGCGGCGTGCGCCTCGGCCGCCGCGAGGGCCGCGTGGGAGGTGCGGTCCCAGCGGACCTGCGCGTCCCCGCCGGAGGTGGCGTGCAGCCGGCGGGCCCTCCTGTGGAGGTACTCCTCACGTACGGCCAGCCAGCGCAGCCATAGCTCCGGGGTATCAGCGCCGCAGGGCCGAGCCCGGTCCCAGCGGGTCGTCCCCTTCTCCTCCGGAAGAGCCAGCCGCCGGTACGCCGCGTGCAGGGCGCCCACCTGGCTGTCCCCGTCGGCCGTGGTGACGGCGTCCCTGAGGGCCCGGTACTCGACGATCCGGTTGTGCGCGAACGCGCCCTGCGCGCCCAGCCGGTCCCGGGCCTCGTCGCAGGCGCGGGCGGCGACGGTCGTGACGAAGTGCTTGGTCAGCGCGATCTCGTCGGTGACGACCGGCGCGTACTCGTCCGGCACTCCGGCGAACGCGGACGTCGCCTCACGGACGGCGACGGTCGCGACGTACGTCTCCGCCAGGGCGTCCAGCAGGCGGCCGTGGTGGGAGCGGACGTGGGACAGGGGGAGCCGGCCGCCCGCCTTGCTCTCGATCTCGCGCTGCGCGGCGTGCCGGACGGCGATGGAGACAGATCGGCGGCGCCCTCGGCCTCGCCATCCTCACCACCGTCGCGACGAGCCGTATCCAGTCGCTCTCC
>NZ_JBTYMC010000728.1:0-667 GCF_054880855.1 Streptomyces sp. S6
GCTCATGACCCGCCGCCTCGCCCGGCCACGCCCTGCGCGAGCGTGAACCGGCCCGGCTGACCCTCGGCCAGCCAGCCCCGCGCGACCAGACGCTTCGCCTTCGACCGCAACGCCTCCACCCGCGCCGGCACCACGTCCATGCCGAACAACACGGCCAACTCCTGGCAGGTCAGCGGCCCTTGATGAAGCCGGGACCGGTCCGCGAGCACCTGCAGAATGCGCTGATAGTCCACCGACAGCACCGACCAGGCCAGCCCCTGGCGCCACATCGGAACCTGCGACTTCCTCTTCGCTGCCTCCGGCACCTGCGGCGTCTTTCCGGTCTGCTCCCCGGCGGCCGGCGCGGTTCCCTCGGCCCGGGCGGGGTCCTGCCCGCTCTCGTCCACGGGGGCCAGCACCTCGCCGACCCGCGAGCAGGCGATGGCCCACTCCCGCCATTCCCGCTCGGCCACGGCCAACTCGGCCTGGACACGGTCGGCTTCCTCCCGCAGCTCGTCAACACGACGGCGAGCACCCAGCTCACGCTGTTCCAACAGACCGACCACCGACGGCATCCACGACCTCCCTGGCAGCAACAGCACGACAGGCCACAACTCCCACGGGATCGCCAACCCTACGCCTGACCAGCGGAAACACAGTCCTCAAGTCCGGAAAGACAACAGCTTCT
>NZ_JBTYMC010000729.1:0-653 GCF_054880855.1 Streptomyces sp. S6
CCCGGGGTCGTCGACGGCGTGCCAGGCGAGCTCGCGGCCGTGGGGGGCCGGGCGCAGCGCGGCGAGGGGAGCGTAGTTCTCGACGACGAAGGCGCGGCCGGGCCGGGGTACGCCCGCGGCCGGCGGACGGTGGGTCAGGTCCAGGTGCTGCGCGCGGACGACGTCGAGGCCCGAGGCGTCCGAGAAGAGCCGGAACTGCGCGCCGGGGCGGGGGTTGAAGTCGAGCAGGTGGTAGGCGCCGGTCGCCGCGCAGCGCCGGAAGTCGAGGTCGAGGATGCCCCGGTAGCCGAGGTCGGCCGTCAGCCGCTCGGCGAGAGACGTCACCGTCGCGTTCGGCACCCACTCGCCGACCGCCGTCAGCCCCGCCCCGCGCGGCCACGACAGCAGCTTGCGGCCGGGCCCGCCCGCGAGGACCGTGCCCGCGCGGCCCGCGTACCCGTGGAAGAACCAGTCGAGCCCCGCGCCCGGCGCCAGGAACTCTTGCAGCAACAGCCGGCAACCGGCTTCCTCCGTACGGAGGTACAGCTCGCGCGCCTCCTGGGTGGAGCTGAGGACGACCGTGCTGCGCAGCCCGCTGCCGCCGGGCAGCAGCCACGGCCGGCTCCACTTCGCGACGACCGGCAGCCCGAGCCGCCACGCGGCCTGCGCCGCCT
>NZ_JBTYMC010000730.1:0-653 GCF_054880855.1 Streptomyces sp. S6
TCGGTGTCTGGGCCGAGATGCAGCGTCAGCAGCAGCGCCAGGCGGAAGCCGCCGCCCGGCAGCACAGGGAGTGGGAACGGCAGGAGCGCGCCAGGCAGCGGCAGGCCGCCCCGCTGTCGATCCACAGCCCCCGCTCCAGCGGCAGCCTGACCAGCATCGGAATCCGCAGCAGCTCGTTCTCCGGCAGCCGCAGATCCCCCAGGCGCAGCGCCATGGGCAGTTCCTCGGGCACCCGGTAGGCGTGCCAGACGGGGCTGCCCCAGCCCGCGTACGACGGCGGGAGCGCCGGCTCGACGATGTCGGACTCGGCGATGAGTTGCGCCAGGTCCCGGTCGAGCACCTCGCGGGCCTGGTCCACCAGCTGTGTGTGCTTCGCGCGGGCCGCCTCCCGCGCGCTGTCGGCCTGTCCGCTCATCCGGCTGCGCGGGTCCGCGAGCGCCTCGTCCAGCTCACGCTCCATCCGCGTGTCCGCGAAGTCGACGGCGCTGCGGTAGGCGGCCGTCGTGCGCGCGTAGTCCTCGAACATGCCCCACACCTGGTTGTACAGCCGCTCCTCCATCGACCATCCCGTCGCGTCCCCGGCGACGGGCCGAGCGGGCTGCCCCGGAGCGGCCGGGGGTGCGGCCGGCGGAGGAGGCGGCGGGGTCGTGCGG
>NZ_JBTYMC010000731.1:0-651 GCF_054880855.1 Streptomyces sp. S6
CCGCCCGCGCTCGACCCCGACCCGGACGACTGGCTCACCGGCCCGCCCGGGTACCCGGCGGACCCCGACACCCACGACCGGACCTCGGCCGACGGCCCGTCCTACGACTGGTCCGGCACCACCGGGCCCGAGCCCGCGCCCGACCCGAACCCCGCACCCGTACGTGAACGGGAGCGCGCGGGCGCGGACCCCGACGAAACCCCCCGAGACTCCGAGCGGACCGAACGACAAGGAGGCCCCACGCGATGACCACTCCCGAGACGGGTGACAACACGGCCTGGGTGCTGGCGCCGATTCTTGAGGTGCCGCAGGTGATCGCGGCCGTCATGCTGACCCGCGACGGCCTGGTGACCGGGTACACGGACGCGCTCACGCAGCCGTCCGCGGAGCGGGTCGCGGCGATCACGAGCACCGTGCAGGGCGCCTGCCGCACGGCCGCGGCGGCGTTCGCGGACGCCGAGCGGGCCGTGGTGCGGCAGGTGGTGATCGAGTCGGACCTCGGGTACGTGCTGATCGTGCCCACCGCGCACCAGACGTGTGTCGCCGCGTACGGCAGCGCGGACGTGCGCCTGGACCTGCTGGCGCACCGGGTGCACTCGCAGGTCGCGCGGCTCGGCGAGAAGGCCATGGCGGCGGCGCCCCGAGGAGCCG
>NZ_JBTYMC010000732.1:0-646 GCF_054880855.1 Streptomyces sp. S6
CTCACCGCACTCGGCGCCCACATCACCGCCTGCGACATCACAGACGAACACCAACTCACCCAACTCCTCGACACCATCCCCAACCTCACCGCCGTCATCCACACCGCAGGCACCCTCGACGACACCCTCATCACCAACCTCACCCCCGACCGCCTCAACACCGTCCTGCACCCCAAGGCACACGCAGCAGACCTCTTCGACCGCCTCACCCGACGCTACGACCTCAAGGCGTTCATCCTCTTCTCCTCCGCCGCAGGCACCCTCGGCAGCGCCGGACAAGCCAACTACGCAGCAGCCAACGCCCACCTCGACGCACTCGCGACCCACCGCCACGCACAAGGACTCCCCGCGACCTCCGTCGCCTGGGGACGCTGGGCCGGAGACGGACTCGCCGCGCAGGAGAACCGGGTTCAGTGGCTGGACCGGGGCGGGCTGCGGGCGATGGACCCGGCGCGGGCGCTGCTGGCGCTGGATCACGTGCTGGGCGGGAGTGAGCCCTGTGTGACCGTGGCGGACATCGACTGGGAGCGGTTCACGCCCTCGTTCACGTCGGTCAGACCGGCTCCGCTGCTCGCCGGGATCCCGGCGGCTCGGCGTGCGCTGGAGCAGGCAGCCGTGCGGCAGGGCGGCCAGGCGACGGCGGGCG
>NZ_JBTYMC010000733.1:0-628 GCF_054880855.1 Streptomyces sp. S6
GATCATGGAGTTCTCTACGCTCAGTGATCACCGGAGGGCTCGTGCCTGTCCTGCCATCATGCCTGCTCGAACCCCTGTGGGACCAGTTCGCGGCCCTGCTGCCCGAGCACGTCGACACGCACCCGCTCGGCTGCCACAATCCGCGTATCCCGGACCGGACCGTCTTCGAGCACGTGATCGCCGCGCTGGTACACGGCTCCGGCTACGAGCGCATCGCCGCTCCCGGCTGCTCCGACCGCACCATCCGACGCCGCGTCAGGCACTGGGCCCGGCTCGGCATGGCGGAGCAGGTCCACGCCCTGGCCCTGGAGGCGTACGACCGCATGATCGGCCTGGAACTCGCCGAACTGTCCGTGGACGGCTGCATCACCAAGGCCCCCTGCGGCGGGGAGGCCGCCGGGCGCTCCCCGGTGGACCGGGGCAAGCAGGGCCTGAAGCGTTCGGTGGCCACCGAGGCCCACGGCGTCCCCCTCGGCATCGTCTCCGCCGGCGCCAACCGCCACGACTCGCCCCTGCTCGTCCCCACCCTCGAAGCCGTCAAGGAGCAGGTCGGCGAGCTCCCGGACCAGGTCAACGTGAACCTCGACCGCGGCTACGACAGCGACAAGACCCGCCACGCGCTCGCGGA
>NZ_JBTYMC010000734.1:0-615 GCF_054880855.1 Streptomyces sp. S6
CGGCGAGTCCACCCTCCAGCGCGACGGCCTCGCCCTGCGCCTCGCCGTCCTGTCGGCCCTGCGCTCGCTGGCCGCGCGGGGCCCCGTCCTGGTCGTCGCGGACGACATGCAGTGGCTGGACCCGGCCAGCGCCGAGCTGCTCGGCTTCGCCGCCCGCCGCCTCGGCGACACCCCCGTCCAGCTCCTGTGCGCCGTCCGTACGGAGGGCCAGGAGTACGACCGTCAGCTGCGCTCCTCCCCGCCGGACACCCTGGCGATCCGGCTGAACGCGCTCTCCCGGGCGCACGTCTCCGCGCTCCTCGACCACCGCGGCTACACCGAGCTGCCGCGCTCCACGGTCCGGGACATCCACCGCACCAGCGGCGGGAACCCCCTGTACGCGCTGGAGCTGGGCCGCGCGCTGAGCGAGATGCCGGCGGCGCCGCGCCCCGGCGAGCCGCTGCCGGTGCCGACCTCGCTGCGCGCCCTGGTCCTGTCCCGCCTCGACATGCTGTCCGCCGAGACCCGCCGCACCCTGCTGGTCGCCAGTGCCGGTGCCCGTCCGACGCTGGCCCTGCTGCACGCGGCCGGCCGGGAGAACGCCGAGGCGGAGACCGCGCAGGCGGCGGCGCTGGG
>NZ_JBTYMC010000735.1:0-601 GCF_054880855.1 Streptomyces sp. S6
GGCCCTCGGCGCCGTCCCCGCGCACGCCGCGCCGTCCGGGGGGACACGGGCCGAGGTCGACCGGCTCTACACCGAGGCCGAGCAGGCCACCGAGGCCTACAACAAGGCCGACGAACGGGCCGGGAAGCTGCGCCGCGAGGTGAGCGGGGCACAGGACGCCATCGCCCGGCAGCAGGAGCGGATCAACGCCATGCGGGAGCGCCTCGGGAAGCTCGCGGGGGCGCAGTACCGGGCCGGTGGGCTCGATCCGTCGATCGCGCTCCTCTTCTCCGACGACCCGGACGAATACCTCGACAAGGCCGCGACCCTCGACCGGCTGACCGCCCACCAGACCGGGCAGCTGCGGGAACTCCAGTTCGCGATGCGGGACCTGGCCCAGGAGCGGGCCGAGGCGGCCGGGAAGCTCGGGGAGCTGGAGCAGAGCCGCAAGGCCGTCGCGACCCACAAGCGGACCGTCGAGCGGAAGCTCGCGCGGGCCCGGGAACTCCTCAACTCCCTCTCGCCCGCCGAACGCGCCGACTACGACCGGGCCTCCCGCTCCGGCCGCGACGACCTGCCCTTCCCCGGCGGCCAGGCGTCCTCCGCCCGCGCGGCAGCCGCC
>NZ_JBTYMC010000736.1:0-600 GCF_054880855.1 Streptomyces sp. S6
AGGACGCGCCGGTCCCGCCGGCCCAGCCGAATCTGCCGGACGCGTCCGGGGCGCCCGCGCGGGCGGCGGTGGGGCTGCCGGGGCGGGTGAACGTGAGGGCGTATCGCGTGCCGTCGTAAGGGCCTCGGGGCCGAGAAACGAACAATTGCGAAACCCGGTGACCGGATCGATGCTCCCTGCGGGGGCGTCGATCCGGTCATTTTCGGTCCCACGGCCCCTTGGGGACGCTCCCCCGGACCTTCTCCCCCGTCAGGTCGAGCGTCACGTTCTGTTTCTCCCCGAGGCGCACGGTGACGCGGCGTACGGCTCCGTCGGCGTCGATCCAGTAGGTGACGGGGGAACGGCCGGTGAGGGGTGCGGCGGAGGCGGCGGGGCGGGGGCGGGGGCCGGAGAGGACGGCGTAGGGGCGGCCGTCGACGGTGTCCTCGCGCAGGTGCAGGGGGCCGGACTGGGCGAGGAGCTGGGCGTTGTCGGGGCGGTCGGCGGAGAGGGCGAGGGCGACCTGGAGGGCGGTGTCGAGGGGGGTGTTGCCGTAGGGGCGGCTGGCCCAGGAGGTGCCGGTCAGGCGGGCCGCCGCGCGCAGGGCGTCGCGCGCGGGGG
>NZ_JBTYMC010000737.1:0-583 GCF_054880855.1 Streptomyces sp. S6
GTGGCGCGCGGCCCGTTGACGGCGGCGACGGCGAGCAGGGTGCTGGTCCCGGCGGCCTCCAGCAGCTCGGGCACCTCGTCCTCGGGCAGCTCGACGGCGAGCATCGCGCCGCCCTCGGGCAGCGCCTGCATGAGGCCGGCGCGGGCGGCGACCAGGGTGCAGGCGTCGTCGAGGGAGAGCACCCCGGCGACGTGCGCTGCGGCGATCTCGCCGACGGAGTGGCCCAGCAGCAGGTCGGGGGTGATCCCCCAGTGTTCGAGGAGCCGGAAGAGGGCGACCTCCACGGCGAACAGCGCGGGCTGCGTGAACGCGGTGCGCCCGAGGAGGTCCTCGGAGTCCAGGGCCTCGTTCAGGGGCCGTTCGAGGAGTGGGTCGAGGCGGGTGCGGACGGCGTCGAACGCCTCGGCGAACACGGGGTGCGCGGCGTACAGTTCGCCGCCCATGCGGGCGTGTTGGGCGCCCTGGCCGGTGAGGAGGAACGCGAGCTTGCCGTGTGCCTTGGCGGTGGCGCGCACGGCGTGGGGGTGCGGGCGGCCGTGGGCGAGGGCGTCGAGGCCGGCGCGGAGTTCCTCGGGGGTGGTGC
>NZ_JBTYMC010000738.1:0-583 GCF_054880855.1 Streptomyces sp. S6
CGGGAAGCGGGCGTCAGTGGCGGTCGCGGTGGCGTGCTGGGCGGAGTCGGCCATCTCGCCCCACAGGCTCGGCGAGGGCACCTGCGCGTCCACCGTCGCCGCGTCCACCACCTGGTGCAACTCCCCCTGGTGCGCGAGGAGTTCACGCATACCCTGCTGTCGGCTCGCGTGGTCCGTGCCGTACGGCGCGATGCTCGTGATCCGCGCCTGCGGCCACTGCTCCCGGATCATCCGCGCGCAGTACGCGCCCGGCAGCGCACACGACTCCAACTCCGTGTGCAGCTCAAGCACTTGGCCCGGCGGGACGTTCATCCCGCGCAGCTCGTGGAAGATCTGCCACTCCGGGTGCGGGGTGCCGGGCGCCGACCGCCGGATGAGCTGCTGCTCGGACCCGTCCTGCGCGCGGTAGCGCAGGACCGCCTGGTAGCCGGGGCCCACCGTCGGCTGGCCCGTCGCGTTGGGGTACCCGTAGGCCGCGGGGGGCATGCCCGGGGGTACTCCAGGGGGACCCGGGAACGGGCCGGGGGCGCCGGGGAACGCGCCGGGCGCACCAGGAGGTGCCGGAGGGGCGCCTGCGGCACCG
>NZ_JBTYMC010000739.1:0-566 GCF_054880855.1 Streptomyces sp. S6
ACGCCCACGACGACGACCGGGGGAGGGGAGCCGGGGCGGAGGGTGCCCGCGCGGTCCACACCGGCGCGGAGCGCTGTCGCCGCGCGGTCCGCCAGCGTCGTCCGGTCCTGTGCCGTGCGCAGCGCGAGGACGACCAGGACGCGGGCCTCCGCCGGGCGGACGCCGAGCAGGACCGGGACGCCCAGGGCGGCCAGCTCCTCGGCGATCGCCCTCGCGGGGAGCGTGCCCGGGTCGCCGAGGCGCATCACGATCGGCAGCAGGGGGTTCGTGCCGGGCTTGAACCCGAGCACCCTGGCCTGTGCCGGGGCGTCCTCGGGCGTGATCCGCCCCTCCGCGAGGTCGGTCAGGAAGTCCCCCCGCCCCCGCGCCGCCAGCTCCTCCTCCTGGCGTGCCTGCATCAGGACGACCGCGAGGATGCCGGCGGCGCGCTCGGCGGCGATGCGGTGCACGGGGGTGAGGGGGGCGCGGACGGGGAGCAGGACGAGGCGTGCGCGGACGGAGGTGGGGGGAGGGGCGGACAGGGGGGTGACGAAGCCGGTGCCGGGCATGTCCGGGCCGGCCCCCGT
>NZ_JBTYMC010000740.1:0-560 GCF_054880855.1 Streptomyces sp. S6
GCAGCGCCTCCTCGACGAGGTCGGCGAGCCAGCGGGCGGCGGAGTCCGTGTCGTGCGGGCGCCAGTCGCTGCTGGCACGGACGTGGTCGGCCACCGTCTCGGCCCCCGCGAGCGCGCGGAGGTGAGTCTTGGTGCCGCCCACGTCGATGCCGACCAGAAGCGGGCACGAGGGGGGTGCGTCCTGCACGGGTTCTTCCTTCGTCGGATGCGCTGAGCTGCGACGGCGGGCGAACCGTGCGAAGTGTGAACGGATCTTGAACTTTTCTCGGGAAGCCCCGGGACGGGCTTTCAGTCGGCCACGGCAGACGAGTACCGTGGGGATTTCGTTAGGAAGCTAACTAACGAACCAGGGTGCGTCAAGAGGTACTTCGAGGGGGATTCGTGCAGCACCTCAGTGAGAGCGCGGGCGCGGTCTTCGCCGTGCTGGCCGCCTCCGGCGACGCGACCCGGCCCCGGCTGGCCCAACTGGCCAAACTGTCCAAGCCGACCGTCTCCAACGCCGTCGCCGAACTGGAGGCGGCGGGGCTCGCCGCCCGCACCGGCACCGCCCACGGCGCCAC
>NZ_JBTYMC010000741.1:0-557 GCF_054880855.1 Streptomyces sp. S6
CCCGGCGGTCGCGGCCTCCGCACCCCGCCCGGCCGCGCAGAGCACGGCGCGCGGGACCCTCCTCGGTGTCACCCCCGTCGCCGACCTCAGCCGGGCGAAGGTCGCCGCGTTCCTGAAGGACGCCGGCTTCGACCCGGCGACCGTGCGCCACGGCATCCGCACCTACCGCCTCACGTACCGGACCCTGACGCCTCAGGGCAAGCCGACCACGGCCACCGGCCTGCTGGCGCTCCCCGAGGGCGGCGAGCACCGCCTCGACCTGGTGGCCGACACACACGGGACGATGGTCAACCGCGACTACGCGCCGTCCGTCGCCGAGGACTTCGGCCTGTACGCGCCCTACCTGCACGCCTCCGCGGGCCGCGCCGTCGCCGCCCCCGACTACCTCGGACTCGGCAAGGGCCCCGGCCCGCACCCCTACATGGACACCGCCTCCTCCGTCTCCGCCTCGCTCGACATGCTGCGCGCCTCCCGGACCGCCGCGCGGTCGCTGGGCCGGCCGCTCACCGGAGACGTGTACGGCACCGGGTTCTCCCAGGGCGGCCAGGTCGCCATGG
>NZ_JBTYMC010000742.1:0-553 GCF_054880855.1 Streptomyces sp. S6
CCCGCACCGGCGGGCGTGGGCGCCGGCCGCGCCGGGTGACGAGGAGGCCGTACGGACGGCGCTGGAGCGGACCGGGCTCACGGACAAGGCGGACCGGCCGTGGCACTCCCTGTCGGGAGGTGAGCGGCAGCGGGCACACATCGCGCGCGCCCTCGCGCAGGACCCCCGCGAGCTGCTCCTCGACGAGCCGACCAACCACCTCGACATCCAGCACCAGTTGGCCCTGATGTCCCTCGTCACCGAGCTGCGGATCACGACGGTCGTCGCCCTGCACGACCTCAACCTCGCGGCAATGTACTGCGACCGCCTCGCCGTCCTCAAGGAGGGCCGGGTCGTCGCGTCGGGCACGCCCCGTGAGGTGCTGACCGAGTCGCTGGTGGCGGACGTGTACGGGGTGCGGGCGACCGTCAGCGAGGAGGCGGGCGGGGGCCGTCCGCACATTCGGTTTCTGGGCCCGGTGTGAGCCGGGCGCACGCGCCGGACGGTGGCCGGGACCGCGTGCGTGCCGGCGCCATCGGAGGGCCGCCGAGCCGCTCCCCCGCGACAGCGCGCC
>NZ_JBTYMC010000743.1:0-551 GCF_054880855.1 Streptomyces sp. S6
CGCGCGGGCCGCGCACGCCCCCGCGCGGCGGTGGACCGAGGCCCTCGGGGCGATCGCCGTCGCCGCCACCCAGACCGGTCACGGTGTGCTCGCCGCGCGCGGGGAGTGGGTCACCAACGAGAAGCGGCTGCTGGAGCGGGCGGGGCTGCGGGACGTCGACGACGTCGTCAGAGGGGCGACGGACGTCGGCGAGGCGGTCGACCGCGCCCGCGCGCTGTTCGCGGAGCGCATCGAGGAGGCCCGGAGGGACGCGTGACGGTGTCTTCGGGGCGCGCGCCGGGAATCACGGCACCCGCGCGCGAGTTGCGTTCATAAAGAAACCGCCTGATCACATTCCGCTTCACCTCCACGAAACGCGGGAGCCCCACCCGCTGCGTACCGTGGAGGAACACCCCGAAGCCACGGCCGACGTCGCCCGACGGCACCCGTCCCCGTCACGACAGGAGCCCCGTTTTCTGGCCGTTGCCGCCGCCGCGAGCGCCGTGCTCGGCGTGACGGCGGCCGGTGTCTGGTACAGCACCCCGTCCGACGACGACGAGATCGCCGGGGTG
>NZ_JBTYMC010000744.1:0-550 GCF_054880855.1 Streptomyces sp. S6
ACGGCGACGACCGCGCGCTGGACGCGTTCACGCGGCACCCGCTCCCCGCGCGCGGTGTGCGCGTCCCCGGCGCCGAAGTGGGTGATCCGGATCCGGTACGGCCGCCCCGCCTCGACCCCGGCCTCGACGGCGGCCCCGGCGTCGTCCACGTGCACGTGGACGTTCCACAGCCCGTCCCCGCCGACGACGACCAGGGAGTCCCCCAGGGCGTCCAGCCGGGTCCTGAGCCGGTTCACGGCCGTGTCCTCGGCCTCCAGGAGGTAGATCACCTCGAACGCGGGCCCGTCACCGCCCTCGGCACACGCCTCGCTCTCCACGCGCGCGTGCACCCCCAGTCCCACGCTCGTCACCCGCGCGACCGGCGCCTCCCCCGTGAACGTCTCCACGAGCGCCCCCAGCACCGCCACGAGCCCCCTCCCGCCCGCGTCGACGACCCCGGCGTCCTGGAGGACGGCGAGCTGTCCCGGGGTGGCCGCCAGTGCCGTACATGCCCCCCTGTGGGCCGCGCGGGCGACGGCGGCGCAGTCGCCGCCGTCGGCTTTCGCGGCGT
>NZ_JBTYMC010000745.1:0-550 GCF_054880855.1 Streptomyces sp. S6
GCCTCCCTGAGGGCGTCGGAGGCGCGCGGGTCGACGGTCGTGGCGCGCAGTTCGGCGACGAGCGCGGGGACCGACAGGGGGCGGCGGGGGCGGCCCGTGACGTCCTTGGGCTCGACGCCGAGTTCGGTGAGGAACCGGGAGGGCTGGTCGCCGTCGTCGGCGGGCGCCTTCACGGCGGTGACGACGAGGCGCTCGCGCGCACGCGTGGCGGCGACGTAGAACAGGCGGCGCTCCTCGGCGAGCAGCGCGCCCGGGGTGAGCGGTTCGGCGAGTCCGTCGCGGCCGATGCGGTCGGCCTCCAGGAGGGAGCCGCGCCGGCGCAGGTCGGGCCAGAGTCCCTCCTGGACCTGGGCGACGACGACCAGGCGCCACTGGAGGCCCTTGGCGCGGTGCGCGGTCATCAGCCGGACCGCGTCGGGCCGTACGACGCGCCGGGTGAGGGTGTCGGCCGCGATGTCCTCGGCCTCCAGCTCCTCCAGGAAGTTCAGGGCGCCCCGGCCGCCGGTGCGGGCCTCCGCGCGGGCGGCGGTCGCGAACAGCGCGCACACGG
>NZ_JBTYMC010000746.1:0-549 GCF_054880855.1 Streptomyces sp. S6
CCTTTCTAAGGAGCACAGTACCGATTGCGGGCAAATGTCTCGCACGGTCAGCTCATGGGTGGAACGTTGATTATTCGGCCTGGTCTTCGGGCCGGGGGCTTGCAAGTACTGTCCGCAAGGGCGTGGAAAGCATGATCTCCGGGCGGGACCGGGTCGGGCACGCTGTTGGGTGTCTGAGGTAATGAACCCCCTCGATGCCGACCCCGGTGAAGGCTCGCGTGAGCGGGTTGTGACGGGTGGTTGGTCGTTGTTTGAGAACTGCACAGTGGACGCGAGCATCTGTGGCCAAGTTTTTAAGGGCGCACGGTGGATGCCTTGGCACCAGGAACCGATGAAGGACGTGGGAGGCCGCGATAGTCCCCGGGGAGTCGTCAACCAGGCTTTGATCCGGGGGTTTCCGAATGGGGAAACCCGGCAGTCGTCATGGGCTGTCACCCGTACCTGAACACATAGGGTATGTGGAGGGAACGAGGGGAAGTGAAACATCTCAGTACCCTCAGGAAGAGAAAACAACCGTGATTCCGGGAGTAGTGGCGAGCGAAACCGGAT
>NZ_JBTYMC010000747.1:0-545 GCF_054880855.1 Streptomyces sp. S6
GCGGGACGGCGTCCTCCGCGGTCGACGAGCCGGGCTGGCTCGGGCCGTACTCCGCACCGCAGCCGATCTGCACGAGGCGCGCGCCGCACCCGCTGCGCCGCAGCGCCTCGCAGACGGTGGCGACGGCGACGGTGTTGTGCCGGATCAGCTCCTTGGCGCCGCCGCGTGTGGCGCCCGCGCAGTTGATGACGACCTGGGGGTGGACGGCGTCCAGGAAGCGCGTCAGCGCCCCCGGGCTGCCGGACGCGAGGTCGAACCGCACGTCGGCGTCGTCCCCGCGCCCGAGGGCGGTGAGCTGTGCCGCCGGGTCGGCGAGCAGCCGGTCGGCGACGAACCGGCCGAGGTATCCGTTGGCTCCGATCAGCAGCACCCTCATCGCGCTGCCCCCGGGAAGTGCAGGGCGGCACGGGTCGCGCCGGGTCGAGGCGTGGTCATCTGGTCTCTCCTTCGAGGGTGGTGCGGTTGCCCGCGACGGGGTGGTGGGGCGCGCTCGCCACGCGCGTGGGGGGTGGCCGACGGGGGCCGTGCACGGGGGCGACGCGCCG
>NZ_JBTYMC010000748.1:0-544 GCF_054880855.1 Streptomyces sp. S6
GGGCCGTGCTCGGTGAGGTCGTCGAGGAGGCGGGCGGTGAGGGCCTCGCGCGCGTACAGGACGCGGCCCGCCGCCGCGGGGGTGCTCGCCTCCGTCTCCGCCGCCGTCTCCGGCAGGTCCAGGCCGACGCCGTCGTACAGGACGAGGGTGCGGCGGTAGGACGGGGGGAGACGGAGGAGGACGTCGAGGAGGGCGCGGTCGGGGGGCGAGAGGGGCGGGGGCTCGGGGTGGCGGTGGCGGGGGCGCAGGCGGTGCCAGGGAGAGAGCGCGTACTCGTACGCCGTGGCGCGGACCCAGCCCGCCGGGTCGCGGTCCGTCGCGACCTCGGGCCAGCGCTGCCACGCCGACTGGAAGGCGCGTTCCACGGATTCGCGGGCCAGCTCACGGCGGCCGGTGAGGAGGTAGGCCTGGCGGACCAGGGCGGGGGCGCAGAAGGCGTACAGGGCGTCGAAGGCCTGGGCCGGGGTGAGGGGCGGGCGCTCGGCGGGCGGGGTGGCCTGTGCGCCGGTCTGCGCGCCGGGACCGGCCGAGGCGCTCCGGGGGG
>NZ_JBTYMC010000749.1:0-543 GCF_054880855.1 Streptomyces sp. S6
CGTCAATCTCTTGCTGAAGAGTTTCCGGATGCTCGGGAGGCAGGCCAGGAATATCGAACCTGCGAATGACGAAGTTGAGCTCGTTGAGGTTTTCCTCCGGCGCGCTTCCCATGAGTTCGTCAAGGGTGAGGTTCATCGCTCGCGCGATGGCGGCGCCCACACCTTGGGTGAGCGCTCGGTCCCCAACTTCAATCTTGCTCAGCAAGGACACCGACACCCCCGACTTTCGGGCAAGAGCCACCTGACTGAGGCGGTGTTCCTTACGGCGCTTGGCCACGTTCGAACCAGGCCCAGGTACCTGCGCAGCGTCCATGTCTGACGACTTCCCCGCTTGGTGACGTTCTCCCCTCCAGGGTCCCAAAGCCTCGCGAAGTGCGCTGGGCAACTGTGCAAGATGTGTGCAAGTCGCCTGCTGACCTCGGGCGTTGACTGGTGTGAGGTTCCCCCTGCTGGCCGGGCAGCTTGATACTGGGACGGATGGTCCCGGAGGAAGCAGTCACAGGTAGTGAGTAGCAAGAGCAACATGAGTAAGCGGTACACGGC
>NZ_JBTYMC010000750.1:0-543 GCF_054880855.1 Streptomyces sp. S6
GAGCGCGCCGTCCTGCACCGGCGCGCCGCCGAGCTGCTGTACGAGGAGGGCGGCGCCCCCGTCGTCGGCGTCGCCCGCCACCTCGTCGAGGCGGGCACGGCCACCGCGCCCTGGGCGGTGGACCAGCTCCGGGAGGCCGCCGAACGGCACCTGGCCGCCAGCCGGCCCGCCGAGGCCAGGCTGTGCCTCGAAGTTGCCCTGCGGCACTGCCGGGACGACGGCGAGCAGCTGCGCCTCAAGGCTCTGCTGGCCGGCGCCACCTGGGTGCTGGACCCCACCATGGGCGCGCGTCACCTCGTCGAACTCGCCGGCGCCCTGCGGGACGGCAAGCTGCCCGACCAGTACGCCCTCGTGCTCGTCAAGTACCTGCTGTGGCACGGACGGTACGTCGAGGCGGCGGACGCCGTCGAGCGGATCGGCCGCCGTGACGCGGGCACGACCGATCCGCTGGCCGCCGCCGAGGCCCGCGCCACCCGCGAACTCCTCTCCGTCACCTACCCCGGTCTGGTGCCCGGTGAGAGGGCCGCCGCCGACGCCGGCCGG
>NZ_JBTYMC010000751.1:0-542 GCF_054880855.1 Streptomyces sp. S6
GTCGCGACGTGGGCGCCGAGTGCGGTGAGGACGTCCAGCACGCGCGCGTGGAGGCCGTTCCCGGCGGGCGTGCCGGGGAGCCTCGCGATCGCGGCGGGCCAGCCGGCCGGCAGGTGCGCGCCCGCCAGGTCACTGACGGCGGTGACCTGTCCGGGGAGCATCTCGGCGGGGCTGACGAGGACGGTGTCGTGGGGCGCGTGGACGGTGTCGCGCCAGGTCTCGTCGCTGACGACGTGCAGGCCGGCCCCCTCGGCGGCCTCCACGGCCGCGTGGACGGCCTCCGGAGGGGCCACGGTGGCCGTCGGGTCGTCCGCGACGGACAGGACGAGCAGCCGGGGTTCACCGCCCTCGGCGCGGACCCTGCGCACGGTCTCCAGCAGGGCGTACGGATCGGGCACGCCCCCGCACTCGGCGGGCGTCGCCACGTGGAACACCGGCCGCCCGAGCAGTCGCGCGTACGGCGCCCACCAGGCCGCGCACGGCCGGGGCACCAGCACGTCCCCGCCCAGGGCCGCGGTCAGCGCCAGCAGCAGGGACGGCGC
>NZ_JBTYMC010000752.1:0-533 GCF_054880855.1 Streptomyces sp. S6
CGAGGTTGCCGGTGTAGCCGCCGTCGGCCCAGACCAGCTCCAGCCGGTGGTGGGCGTCGGTGACCTGCCGCAGCAGGACCTGGGCGGCGGCGCGGTCGCCGGTGTCCGCGGCGGTGACCATCACGCCCAGCAGCAGACCGAGCGTGTCGACCACGACGTGCCGCTTGCGCCCGTTGATCAATTTGCCGCCGTCGAAGCCGCGGCTGTCCGCACCGACGACGGCGTCCGCCTTGACCGACTGCGAGTCGATCACGCCGGCCGTCGGCTCTGCAGTCCGCCCCTCTCTCTCGCGGATCCTCGATCGCAGCCGGTCGTGGAACTCCCTGACCAGAGCGTGGTCGCGCCAGCGGCGGAAGAACGCGTAGACCCGGTCCCACGGCGGGAAGTCGGCGGGCATGGCCCGCCACTTGATGCCGTTGTCGACCAGGTAGCGGATCGCGTCGAGTATGGCCCGGTGGCAGTACGCCTCCGGCTGTCCGCCCCGGCCGCGCAGCCAGCCCGGCACGGGCAGCAGCGGCCGGGCCACGGTCCAC
>NZ_JBTYMC010000753.1:0-528 GCF_054880855.1 Streptomyces sp. S6
GGGCCGCCTGTGCGGCGTCGCGGAACGCGTCGACGGCGAGGTCGAGGCGGGCGGGGCGCCGCAGGCTGCGGTACGCCTCGTACTGGACCTGTCCGAGGTCGAGGAGGCAGTGCGCGGCGAGCAGCGGGTCGTCCGCCTCCTCGGCGGCGAGCCCGAAGAGGTGCTCGGCCTCGCGCAGGTCCACGCGGTCGCCCCGGGAGCGGTAGCGGACCATCAGGGCGCGACCCAACAGGAGGAGCCGGTGGGAGAGTTGGGGACTTCCGACGGAGGTCTCCATACGGCAGTCGCGCAGCACGCGGATGGCCCGGGAGAGCGCGTACCGGTCGCCCGTCCCGGCGAGCCGCAGCAGCGCCTCGCCCCACTCCGCGAGGACGTCGGCGTGCGTGGGCGAGTCGCGGGGCACGCGCTGCGCGGCCCGGTCGAAGTGGAGCGCGGCCCGCTCCAGATCGGCGGCGATCTCCAGCGGGTCCACGGCACGCTCGCACAGCTCCCGGTGCCGGTGCATCAGCGCCTTCACGGGGTCGACCC
>NZ_JBTYMC010000754.1:0-524 GCF_054880855.1 Streptomyces sp. S6
ATGAGGGCCATGCCCTCGCGGGCGTCGAGGCGGCGCAGGCCGATACGGGCGATGCGCGCGAGGTCGCTGTCGCTGACGTTCGCGGTCATGCCCTCCCCGCGTTCCCAGGGGCCCCAGGCGAGCGCGGTGGCCGGTTTGCCCTCGGCGGCGCGGCGGGCGCACAGGGCGTCGGCGAAGGCGTTGGCCGCCGCGTAGTTGGCCTGTCCGGCGCCGCCCATGACCCCGGCGAGGGAGGTGAAGACGACGAACCGGTCCAGGGCGCGGTCGGCGGCGAGGGTGTCGAGGTGTTCGAGGGCCTCGGTCTTGACCGGGAGGACCGCGTCGACCTGTTCCGGGGTGAGGGCGGTGAGGGTGGCGTCGGCGACGGTGCCCGCCGTGTGGACGACGGCCCGCAGGTCGGGGACGGTGTCGAGGAGGGCGGCGAGCGCGTCCCGGTCGGTGAGGTCGCAGGCCGCCGCGCGCACGGTGGCGCCCTGAGCGTCGAGTTCGGCGATCAGGTCGGCCATGCCGGGGGCGTCCGCGCC
>NZ_JBTYMC010000755.1:0-518 GCF_054880855.1 Streptomyces sp. S6
GGGCGGGCAGGGACGGCAGGTCGGCGCGTGCGGCGAAGGCCGGCCCTGCCAGATCACCGGTCCGGGCCGGGGAACCGTCCGGATCCGCGCCTGCCGTTGCCGCGGACACCGCGGCTTCGGCGGAGGCATGGGCGGTGTTGCGGCGGCCGAGCTCGTCCATCAGCTCCCGCTCGCCGCGACCCCGCAGGAGCAGCAGTACGAAGGGGTCGTGGTCCAGGAGCCGGGCGACCTGGTAGCAGAGGGCGGCGGCGTGTTTGCAGGGGTAGCCCCAGTCGGGGCAACTGCACTCGGGGTCGAGGTCCCGGGGGCCGGGCAGCAGCGGGACGCCGGCGGCCTCGGCGTCGTCGGCGAGCCCGGCGGGCATCTCGCCGTCCAGCAGCGCGGCGATGTTGGCGGCCCGCTCGGCGATCATGTCGAGCAGCCTGTCCCACTGCCGGTCCGTCAGCCGCTCGACCTGGACCGTGGCACGGTACGGGGTGCGGCGGCTGCCCTGCACCGGGGCGGCGGCCGAGCCGGGG
>NZ_JBTYMC010000756.1:0-512 GCF_054880855.1 Streptomyces sp. S6
GCGGCGGCGGCGACGCCGGCCGGGGCCTTGCCGTGCAGGGTCTGGGTGTCGAGGGAGCCCTCGCCGGTGATGACGAGGCCGGCGCGGGCGAGGGCGGGGGCGAAGCCGAGGACGTCGAGCATGATCTCGATGCCGGGGCGGAAGCGGGCGCCGAGCAGCAACGCGCCGTAACCGATTCCTCCGGCCGCTCCGGCGCCGGGCGCGGCGGCGTGGTCCAGGGCGCGGGGGCCGACGGCGGTCTCCAGGACCTGCGTGAAGCGGGTGAGGGCGGCGTCGAGGGCCCGGACGTCGTCCGGGGAGGCGCCCTTCTGCGGGCCGTAGACGGCGGGGGCGCCCTTCGGGCCGGTCAGCGGGTTGTCGACGTCGCTGGCGAGGATCAGGTCGACGTCCTTCAGGCGGGCGTCGAGGCCGGTCAGGTCGGCGTGGGCCAGGTCTGCGAGTCCGCCGCCGCCGGGGACGACGGGCTCGCCGCCCGCGTGAGGAACACGATCGCCGAATTCGGCCCCTGGAGC
>NZ_JBTYMC010000757.1:0-511 GCF_054880855.1 Streptomyces sp. S6
TGAACTCAGCACGCTGGAAGGGAAGTTGTATCTGGCGACCTGTATCGATCTTGCGACGCGGGAGGTGGTCGGCTGGGCGATGGCCGACCACCACCGCGCCGAGCTGCCGGTCGCCGCCTTGCGGATGGCGGCCGGGCGTGGCGGCCTGGAGCAGGGTTGCGTCATGCATACGGATCGCGGCAGCGAGTACACGAGTGACGAATTCCGCAGCGAAATACGCAAGTTGGGCATGAGGCAGTCGATGGGGCGCGTCGGCTCTTGTTACGATAATGCCGCCGCGGAAAGCTGGTTCGCCATCCTGAAAGCGGAGATCGGGACGACCCTGTGGGAGACCCGTGAGGCCGCCCGGGCCGACGTTTTCCGCTATGTCGAGGTCGAGTACAACCGCAGCCGGCTCCGTCGGCACCCCGACTACGGGTACGTCACCCCCCTCGAAACGAGATCCTTGCTCAGTCAGAACCTCGTCCCGGCAGCGTAAACACCCGCTGTCCAGTTCGCGGGGGGAACTTCA
>NZ_JBTYMC010000758.1:0-511 GCF_054880855.1 Streptomyces sp. S6
CGGCTTCCAGCCGAGTTCCCCGCCCGCCCGGGTGTTCGACGCGCCGGCCGCCGAGGTGAGCTGGTGGGCCGCGAACCAGCCGAGCAGCCGGGGCGCGGTCGCCACGGGGATCGTGGGCGGCTCGGGGGCGTCGAGGGCCCGGGCGTAATGGGGCAGCCATTGGGCGGCCGGGGCCGGTTCGTCGTCCGTGATGTGGAAGACGCCGGTCGCCTCCGACTCCACGGCCGCCACCGCCGCGCCCACGGCGTCCTCCACGTGCAGGAACGAGGTGACGCC
Source organism: Streptomyces sp. S6 (assembly GCF_054880855.1). Lineage (NCBI taxonomy): Bacteria > Bacillati > Actinomycetota > Actinomycetes > Kitasatosporales > Streptomycetaceae > Streptomyces > Streptomyces sp. S6. Next base: position 277 of record NZ_JBTYMC010000758.1, read on the forward strand.
GGCTCCGCCCTCGGGCAGCGGGAGCTTGCCCGCCCTGACGAACCGCCCGGACGCCCCGGTACGGGCGTACGCGGTGCCGGGGCCGTACAGCGTGCCGTACCGCAGCACCACGCCGCTCAACTCGGGTCCGGAGCCCAGCACTTGGGCCTCCAGGGCGGCGACCGCCCGGACGGTGGCCGCCCAGCCGGGGTCCGGGGCGTCCACCCACAGCGGCGCGTCCTCGTCGACGACCGGG
>NZ_JBTYMC010000759.1:0-506 GCF_054880855.1 Streptomyces sp. S6
GTGCGGGCAGTCGTCGACGTGCCGGACGAGTTCGCGCCGCAGGGCCGCACTGAGCACCAGGTGGTGGCCGTCCGCGAGCCGGGCCACCCCGGGACAGCCACCGGTCTCGACGACGGCGAGCGCCGCGCGCGTGCGTTCGACCTCGCAGGCGGCCGAGGAGAGCAGTTCGCGCGTGGCGGCGGGCTCCATACCGAGGACGGCGGCGACCTCGGGAGCCCCGAGCCGGTGCCGTACGGCGAGTTCGAGCGCCTCCCGCTGCTCCGGGCTGGTGCCGGCGGCCTCCGGCCAGGCCAGCAGGGCGAGTTCACGGCGCCGCCGCTCCTGGTCGGCCTCGTCGGCGTCCGGTGTCCCTGGCTGCGGTCCGGAGGGCGAGGGATGACGTTTCTGCTTGGCCTCCGCCGCCCGCCCGTGCCTGGCCTCCGCCAGCCTGCGCAGACACGACCAGCGCGCGAGCGCGTACAGCCACGCCCGCAGCTCGCCGCCCTCGCCGGGCATCCGGTGCCCGC
>NZ_JBTYMC010000760.1:0-501 GCF_054880855.1 Streptomyces sp. S6
GGGCCGGTCGGAGGCGGGCCGTCGAGGGGGGACGGCGGCAGCGCCCGTGAGCCGGGCGGGGCCGGGGGAGCGCTCCGGGACGGCGCCGGGGGTGTCCGCCGAGGCGGGGTCGACCCCGTGAAGGCGCTGATGCACCGGCACCGGGAGCTGTGCGAGCGTGCCGTGGACCCGCTGGAGATCGCCGCCGGACTGGAGTCGCACGGGCTCACCGACCGGGCCGCCGCGCGGTTCCGCCACCGGGACGTCTTCTCGCTCGCCGAGGAGATGTACGCGCGCGTGCCGAGAGAGCGGGCGGGGGAGGAGCACGCGACAGAGCAGGCGCCTTCCAAGCGCCCGGCCTCAAGCGCCCGCTCCGCGTGGACGCTGCTCAGCCTCCTCCCGGGCGCCCTCTGCGCCGTCACCGTCGCCGGGCTGCACCACACGTCCGGCACACCCCGGCACGCCGTCCTCGGCGCGGGTGCACTCGCCGTCGCCCTCGCCCTGCGCGCCGTCCTGCGCCAC